>JAGQPK010000146.1 GCA_020426755.1 Planctomycetales bacterium | reverse complement strand
TCAGGTCAGGCTGATCTGAAGTTGCATATGACAGGCGAGGCGAATGATAACCTGCCATCGGTGTCGGCCGATTTCGTCATGCAATATGACATCACCTCCGGCGAGGCCCCCGAAGTTGGTTTCGAAAATGTCAATGTTGGCTTGGGTGACCTCGTCACCAAGCTCCTGGATCCTGTTGTCGATGTTGTCGAACATGTCATTGAGCCGCTCGCCTTCCTCTCACACATCTTGACGGATCCGATTCCCGTTATCAGTGACCTGGGGTTGGGTGAAGTTAGTGTGATGGACATCGCCAATGGCTTGTCATCTCACGGCGTCTTGCCCGCGGATATCTCCGCCTACATCACGTTGATTGATGCCGTCACGACGATCACAAATTTTCTCGACATGCTCGAGAGCGCTGACTGCGAGGACTGTTCGCAAGTCAACCTCGCGCTGGGATCATTCTCTTTGTCGGAAGCCAACGGCGATCTGCGCGATCTGAGTGACGCGCTCGATCCGGATCCGATCAACTCGAGCTTGTCGGGGATCTCAATCGGACAATTCGCGGATCTCGGTGGATTGGTGGACCGCGTAGATGGATTGGGACTGAGTCCTGGTGCCACGGATTTGCTTGTCGAAGCTTTGGAGAGTATCGATGAATCGCTGAGCACCGGAGCGTCGATCTCGTTTCCAATTATCGACAATCCGGCATCGGTCATCTTTCAGTGGTTGGTCGGTCAGAATGCCGATGTGTTCCGCGCTGATGCTTCGATTGCCTTGGGCAAGAGTGATGTTTCTTTAGGCGGGAACTTGCCCGTCGGTATCCACGGTGGTTTGCAGGGGGGCTTCTCGCCTTCGGTCAAACTAGGGATCGGGTATGACACGTTTGGCCTGCGAAGATACTTGGATAATCGCCATGACGGGACCGAGTCAGCAGTCGATCTGCTCGATGGCTTCTACATCACCGATGAAAGCCAGATTGTTGTCAGTGGATACCTTGGTCCCTTTATTGAATTTAGCGCCGCCGTATTTAGTGTGACCTTCGAGGGAGGTATTGAAGCGGGCATTCAAGCAGACGTGATTGGTTCTGACGAAGATCCGAATCTGCCGGACGAAGATGGCGAAGGTGATAAGGTGCGCTTCCTCAGTGAAATGGGGCCATGTGCCTTCTCACTGGCCGGTTCGGTGGATGCATACATTCGATTGATCGCGCGGTTGGGCGTGGAGATTGGCTCGAAGTTCGTTGGTATTGAGAAACGATGGGACTTGGCAGACTTTCAGATTGCCAGCTTCGATACAAGCTGTGTGGCGAATCCACACTATCAACCTCGGGGTGACGAGGTCGCGCTCGGTGAAGTTGTTGACGGAGTGTTGTCGCTCTACGCTGGTCCTACGAAGGACTCACGTTCAGTCGCCAGCGGCGTTGTGAACGAAACATTCGAGATTCTGCCAGTGCCAGGCGAGCCTCAGTCGGTTCAGGTGACTGCCTTCGGCGTCACGCAGACGTTTGAGGACGTCACGCAGATTTATGCTGACATGGGCGAAGGTCTGGATACCGTGATCATTGCGGCCGATGTGACAGCTGACGTTGAGATTCATGGTGGCGACGATGCAGACTTCTTGCTGTCGAATGGTTCCGGGACCACGCTATTCTATGGTGAAGATGGCAACGATACGCTGCGGGGCGGCCTCGGAGATAGTTCGCTCTACGGCGGTGACGGGGACGATACTCTTACCGGCAGCGACTCGCCGAGTGCCACGACTGAATTAAACGGCAACGACGGCAACGATACTTTGACGGCACGCGACGGTACAAGTGTGCTTTACGGAGGCGCCGGACTCGATATCTTGATTGGTGGTCGAGGGGCCAATGAAGTTCACGGTGGCATTGGCGACGATACGATCTACGGAGGCGAAGGTAGCAATGTACTGAACGGCGATGCGGGAGACGATTCGATCACCTCGGGAAGCGGCAGCAACCTGATCAACGGCGGTGCTGATGACGATCACATCATCATTGCGACGAGCACGGCGAGTGTGACGGGCGGAGACGGCGATGATCGATTGACTTGGCAGTACGGCGCGGGTTCAGTTACGTTTGACGGCGAGGACGGTCATGATGTCGTCGGCATGCTGGGATCAGCCGGCGACGACACCTTCGTGTTGTCGCAGCAGAATGGCTCGCTACGTGTTGATAGCCAAGGTCCGACCGGTTTGGTCGTGACGGTCAGCGATCATGTGGAGGAAGTCAGTGTCGACGGGTTGTATGGGGCCGACCAGATTCTTGTTGAGTCACTGGCTGGCACGCGCATCGAAACCGTCAGCCTGAATCTCTCCGATAATTTGGCTCGCGATGGCCAGGAAGATCGAATTTCGATTCATGCAACGCCACTAGATGATGACCTGCTGGTAGAGAACATTGACGCGATCCTGGTTGAGCAGCTAAACACGCAAGATCCGCCGGTCATTGGTGGCGTCATGCGATTTTCCGGCTTCCGCCAACATCCGAACACGGTCGATGAGCACTACGAAATCCTGGCGATGAACTTTGGTGATCGGATCTCGCTTGATACGCATGAAGGTCACGATCTGGTCACCGTGCGTGGTGCGACGGGGACCACGTCGATTGCGACGGGCAAGGGCAATGACACGATCGTCGTCCATGCCATCGAGGCCTATGACGAAACCAGCGAAGTCGGAGATTTTCTTAGCGACATCGATCTGGATGCTGGATCAGGTACGAATCGCTTGGTGGTTTCCAACGTTGGTGCCAATGGGCCTGATGATGTGACAGTCACGGATCAGCGAATCGAAAGTCTGTTTCACCATGGTATCAACTATCATGCGTCGAATAGCGGGAGCTTCGGCAATGGAATCGAGTTCGTGGGCAGTGACTGGAACGAAACGGTTCGAGTTGCAGCGACACTTCGCGGTGCGAAAACAACCATCAACACGAGTGGCGGCAACGACACCATTCGCGTCGCCTCGAGCTCGATTGACGCGGAAAGCAACCTGGACGGAATCCGAGGCGCCTTGGTTGTCAACGGTGGTTCCGGGGTTTCCACGATCGAAGTAGTCGATGCTGGAGATGCGCCGTCGAGTCGCGACATTGTGCTTGAATCCGCGATCGTTGGAGCGAGTGACGCGATACAGATTAGCGGCCTCGCAGGTCCTCGCAATGAAGTTGCCATTCGCGTAATCGACGGAGTTGCACATACGCTGCGTATCGCAACTTCCGATTCGCCGTTGTCGAGCGAAAAGTTTGCGGTTCGCGATACGATTCCAGGGCAGACGATTCTGCAGGACGGTCAAGGTGATGCCACGTACACCATCGATGCGACAGCCGGGGCGCTGCATATCGCAGGAGGTGCGGGGGATGAACTGATCCAAGTCACACCAAGTACCCAAGAGTGGTCAAACATGCACGGCGCGTTGTCGATTGACGGCGGCAGCGGCCAGGATCGCTTGCTCGTGGCAGATCAATCGCAGGGTGAACTGACCTTCTACGAGTTGACTGCCAATGGGCTGTCACACGGTCCCGCCGGCACAGGGGCAATTGCCTTCGATGATTCACTTGAAGAACTGGAACTGCATGGCGGAAATGTCGCAAACGCACTTGCCGTACAGGCAGCACCGGCGGTCACGGAGGTTCGCGTCTGGCAGGGAAGTGGTACGAATGCTCTCGTCGGTCCGTTAACCGGTGCCGATTGGCATGTCGTCGGTGAGGACGTCGTGCGAGTGGGCGAACGAGTGTTGGTGAATGACGTCGGCATTGTTGCCAGCGGCGGAGGAGAGAATCGCTTCTACGTCGAATCCACAGGAGCGCTAACTGGTAGCTTGCTCGGTTCACCAGCTGGACACGACGTGCTCGACTATTCACTGTATTCGGGTGGTGTGATGGTCAATCTGCAGAATCGCACCGCAACCGCCGTCGCGAACTTCAACTACATCGACGAATTCATCGGGACTGGGGGCGTTTCCACTTTCGTCGGTCCCAACGTCGATGCAGTGTGGACGATCACCGGTGTCAATCAAGGTGAGATTGTCACCAATGGTGCCGCGGATGACTGGATCTTCAGTCAGTTCCCCAACGTGACCGGAGGCAGCTCAGACGATCGCTTCTTCGTTGAGCCGAGTGGCCAAGTGTCGGTGCTGTCGGGCGGGAATGGCACGGATGAGATCAACTACGCGTACCTTTCGAATGCGGTTGCCGTCAATTTGCAGACTGGGACGGCCACGAATGTCGGCAATTTGTCGAGCATCGAGAATGCTACGGGTGGCGCTGGAGATGATCTGATCATCGGTAACAATGCCGGGAACGAACTGCGCGGCCTGGCTGGCAACGATATTCTTGTCGGTGCCGGTGGAGGCGACACGCTGATCGGATCATTGGGACGCGACATCTTGATTGGCGGCGATGGAGTTGACGCCATCGAAGGCAATCAAGGTTCAGATCTCTTGATTGGGGGATCAACCAACTACGACAATGACACGAAATCGTTAAACGCGATTCGCACGATTTGGACAGATTCCACGACGACGTACGCTCAGCGAGTTGCCGCGCTGAAGTCGTTGGCATCCGCACCGCTGAACCGCAATACGGTCTTTAGCGATAACGACGTGGATCAACTGTTTGGCGGATCAGACTCTGACTGGTTCTGGACCGACGACTTTGATGCAGTCGCAGATCTTGCGGCTGGTGAGCAAGTTCGTTAGTACCCTCTCTCGACACGCGGCGACGACTTAACGATCGTCGCCGCGCTGCATTCTCCTCTGAGGAATTCATCTTATGAGACACTTAATTGTCAGCGTTGTTTGTGCTGCATACTGCTTCTTCTCGCCCGATCATGCGAGTGCTGCGCGCTTCGTAGCGGTGCCGACCTTGCCCATCGTGATAGAGTCGCGTACGAACGGCATTTCGGCTCAAGGAGACATGGTTGTCGGTGAGTTGACTGATGGTGCGAACACCCGTGGCTTTGTCTGGCGGACGGATGAGAGTTCGATTACGCTACTTGACGCTCTGAATCCACCCCTGTCGGATAGCGCGGCCGCTTCGATTGCGTCTAACGGGCTGATTGCCGGTTACAGCGCCCACATGAGTGGCAACGAGGCGGTGCGTTGGTCGACGACGTCGGAACCGTTGGGACTGGGTGATCTGGGGAGCGGATTTGCCGTTAGCTCTGCACTTGATCTGTCGAACAACGGCGCTGTTGTGATTGGTACTGGCAGCTCCAGTTCCGGGCGCGAAGCTTTTCGGTGGAGTGAAAGCGGCGGTTTGACTGGGTTAGGGTTCCTACCCGACGGTGTGACCAGCGAGGCGACGAGTGTGTCTGCCGACGGCTCAATCATCGTAGGTACCAGCGAGACGTTCGATGCGATTCTCGGAGAAGCGTTTCGCTGGACAGCGAATGATGGCATGGTCGGGCTGGGCGACTTGCCGGGTGGGGATCGGATGAGTCGTGCTTGGCGAATCTCGGCTGATGGCAGTACGATCGTTGGTGAAGCGAGTTCAACGAACGGACAGGAAGCGATGCGCTGGACCTCCGAGCATGGCATGCAGGGACTTGGCGATCTCGACGGTGGTTTGTTTCGCAGTGTTGCCTATGACGTAACGGCAGACGGTGCGATGATTGTCGGCGCGGGAACAACAGCAAGCTCGCCAAGCGTCGCATTCGTTTGGACGGCACGTGATGGCATGCGGGCCGTCAGCGAAATGCTCGCAAATGACTATCGTTTGGGACCGGAGTTGGAGGGTTGGGATCTCTGGACCGCTCGAGCTATCTCGGACGATGGACAGGTGATGAGTGGTACCGGCGTCGATCCTGCGGGTAATGTCCGCGCCTGGCTGGCTGAACTTGATGGGATGCGTCAAGGTGACTTTGATGGCGATGGGCAACTCGGCGTTGATGACGTGGGCTTGCTTTTCCAAGCAATCCGCCTCGCGAGCTTCGAGTCGCAATTCGATCTGAACGGCGATGGGCAACTCGACTCGCTTGATCGTGATTACCTCGTGCACGACCTTATGCATACGCATTACGGAGACGTGAATCTTGACGGCCAGTTTGGCAGCAGCGATTTAATTAGCGTGTTTGTTGCTGGCCAATACGAAGATGGTGTCGATGGCAATTCTACGTGGCGCACGGGCGACTGGAACGGTGACCAGGAATTCGACACGTCGGACTTGGTGTTGGCGTTTCAAGATGGTGGCTACGATGGTTCGGCCGACGCGCTTCCGCGCCAAGTTCCCGAGCCGAGTTCGATGCACTATCTGCTGGTAGCGGGGACTTTAGGGCTGGCGTTTTTGCGACGGAGATGATCCGATTGTGCTCCGCTCAGTCGCGGCAAAGCTCACGCTATTGCCAGAGCACCTTGATCGCTTGTTCCTGAGAATAGCCGATCGGGCAGGCGTCGCTCCGTTGGTTTGCTCGATAAGTGCCCTGCGTTTCGTTGGGGCAGGTGATCATGCGGCTGACTGGCATTTGCAGATGCCCATTCGGATCGTGATCATGGATCCAATGGTAGGCGTAGCTGAGCCAGCGGTTGCGGTAGTCCTCGTCTTGTAATGAGAACCAGGATATCTCATCCCAGCCCCAGACGAAATGCGAGTTGATGTCGGCGACGTTGGGCCGGCGGCTGCGCCCAAAATTATCGAACTCGACCAAGTAGGGCAGATGGTCGCAACTCCAACCGCTCGGTGCAACACAGCCCTGACTCCGATTATAGAGACTGTCGAGATGGCCAACTTCGAGAATGCCTTCGTGCGGCTTGGTCGGCACTTCTTTGATGCGTAACGGGAACGAATTGAAATCAAGTAGACTTACGCCGTTAACGACCATACCTCCGGTTGGTACATGAGCGTCAAGCAGCACGATGTGCCGTCGCGCATGCGCCTTGGCATACGTACGAATTCGCTGCACAAGTTGTGACCATTGCGTCAAATCGGGGTCCGCCATTCCCATCAATGAAACCTGCCCCAGATGCAGCGCTTCACATCCTAGGTCAATATAAGAACGGGCTAGGAAATAGAACCAGAGTTGCGTTTCTATTTGTGTCACGTCGGGAACACTGCTGCGCCCCCAATGTCGTACGAACTTTCCGTCTGGGTTCAACATCGCGTCGTAGGAGAAGGTACGTTGTTCGACAGTTTGGCCAAACTCTGCAAAGACCCAGGCGGGAATAGAGACGCGATTGACATCCGGACTGATCGTTTCAAACAAGCAGGCTTGAAAGATCACATCCGCGTCCGCAGCATGAACTCGTTCGATCAGTGATCTCGCTCCGTCCCAGAAGCTGGCGTCGTTCAGCCGGCTCTCACCGTTCCAGCGATAGATGGCACGACCAATGAACTTGGCGCCAATATGGCTGATGAGCCGGACGTCGTCTTCGCGATAGAGGTACTCGCGATTTCCTTCGGTCATGCCGGTGACAAGGAAGTATGCCATCGTCACACTTCGCTCAAGGTAGTTCTCGAGGACTTCGCGGGAGATGCTACCGTCGAACTGATAGTTGTGCTTGGCCGTCAATTGACTTGTTGCCTGCCTTGCGGCGGCATCATTTGCGACCGTGGTAACCTCCGCTGCGCGGGATTTGGCGGCAAGAAGTGTCAACAAGAAGGCTAACGCCAACGCCGGCGTGGCAACGACTGGCGATCGTTCGGCGCTGCGCCCGTCCGGGCCTACCTGTGGCTGTTCGGCAAACCGTGCGGATCGCAAAGACATGGTCGATCTCCTGATGCCGTCCATTTTTTGTGTAAAAAGTTGTTATGTCGTGCCCGACTCGTCACACTGGTTATGACTCGCGAGACGGATTGCAACATTTTACCTTTCCAGGAGTCTGCCATGAAGTCGGGACATTCACGCCGTAACTTCCTCTCCTATGTCGGCTGCGGTTCCTTTTTGGCGACGTTGGGGACGCACGCGATCGACATGGGATTCGTCTCGCAGGCCTTCGCAGAGGATCTCGACACGCGGCTTGACTTTGGTGACTTTGAGCCGCTTGTCTGTGCGCTCCAAGAAACGCCGTCAGAAAGGTTGCAACCTTGGGTCGTAGCGCAGATGAGGAACGGCGTCGAGTTGAAGAAGCTGATCGGCGCGGCCGCGTTGGCGAACGCACGTACGTTTGGCGGCGAAGATTATATCGGGTTTCATACGTTCATGGCATTGGGGCCGGCGCTAAAGATGTCTCGACTCATGCCTGAGGGTACTGAGGCGTTGCCGGTCCTGAAGGTGCTATTGCGGAACACGATGCGAATTCAGGACGTAGGTGGGCGAGAGAATGAGGTGCTCCGCCCGATCGATTCGGGCCTCCCTGATGGTGCTGACTCGCGCAGGTTGAAGCAAGCGGTCTATGACAAGAATGTGTCGCAGGCCGAGCAACTACTGGCGGGCCTTATGTCGCACGACGCTCAAGCTGGCCTCGATAGCCTGCTGCCGGCAGTTCAGGATCACGCCGAAGTGCATCGTACCGTGTTGCCCTATCGAGCGTGGGAGATGCAGGACATCGTTGGGACGAAACACGCACTCACCCTGCTTCGACAATCACTTCACTATTGTGCCCGGTTCTCACCCGCAGCACAAACCAACGAGTCGACGGAGCAGGCAGCGTTGGTCGCCGCGCTGTTTGATGAGTTCGCGTTGGAGGCACGTACGTTCGGCGAACGAGAGATTGATGATGCATCGGTGCAGAGTTTGAGCGATACACTGTCGCGTGTCACAGCAACCGACGCTGCACGTGCCGTAGCGCAGGCGATTGCCGATGGCTGGTCGCTGTCGGCAATTGGCGAAGCGATCAGTCTGGCCGCTAGCTTGCTCGTATTACGGGATCCTGGGCGATTACCTCAGTATGAAGATAAGTTGAAATTGGCAGGGTGCGTGCATGGAGATTCGACGGGCGTTCACGCGAGCGACGCGGCCAATGCGTGGCGACATCTCGCTACGGTCGCTTCGGGTCGTAATCAAGCTGCCTGTTTGCTCATCGGCGCATGGCAAGTCGCGCGAGACCGCCTGTCCGCTCCACACCTAATGTCGGAGCCGTTGCCGTCTCGCTATCAACTCGATCGTGTTACCAGCCTTGGCCCGGACCAATTGTTAGCTCAACTAGAGGACGCGATTCAGGCGCGCCAACAGGCGTTGGCAACCGCGATTGTTGCGCGATGTGGTGAACAACAGGTTTCATCCGATCGACTGTTCGAGACGCTGTTGAAGTTCGCGGTGAGCGAAGATGGTGCCTTGCACGCGGAAAAGTACTTTCAAACCGTTTATGACGATTTCCACTCGACTCGGGCCTCCCTGCGCTGGCGACATCTCATGTCATTGGCACGCGTCACCGCCAGCGAGTATGGTACGCCCGCTGCCGGGCAGGAGGAAGCGCGACACTTGTTACGCATCGACGGTTGAACTGGCTAAGTTGTGGATTTCGGCCCGCGTTGTTTTGGAGTGCGGCCGCGCAGCTGCCGCTTTGAAACGAAACCATACGTGCGGAACGACGTCTGGCGTTCTACTGCGCTTCGTCGAGGTTTGGCCGGATTCCGTCGAATCGGTCGATCCGGCCGCTGTAAAAAGCGATAGCTGCGCGATCGCACTCCAAAATCGCATCGCCGTCGGGATTCCCACTCGGGAAAACTGCTTGACATCGGCTACCGCCGCAACCAGAATCAACCTCGCCTGTCCCTGGT
>JAGQPK010001469.1 GCA_020426755.1 Planctomycetales bacterium | reverse complement strand
CTGGTCCAACCGGCGAAGAAACCGGTGGTGACGATACTGCCTTCGGCCGGAATGTCGCCGCTGGCCAAGCCGCCCAGGGTCATGCCCAGAAAGAGGGGCGTGAGAAAGCTGGAGATACTAAAGACCGCACTCCAGCGGCGGTGGGTGGCATCGTCCTGGGCATCATATTTGCGAAAGACAAAGGCCGACCCGCGCAGGACAATGCCGATGAGCACCACCGTAATCGGAATGTGCAATGCCGTCATGATTGCGGCGAAGGCAGGCGGATAGGCGGTGAAGAGCAGCACGATCACCAGGATCAGCCAGACGTGATTTGCTTCCCAGACGGGTCCAATCGCGTCGGCAATGGCTTCGCGCTGTTGGCGCGCCCGTGGCCCAAAGGCGAGCAGATCCCACATGCCACCGCCAAAGTCGGCACCGGCCAACACCGCGTAGAGGATGAGCGATACAACGGTGACCGTGGCAATAATCAGGTTGAGCGTGGGTTCAGGCAGCATGGGATGTACGCTCCTTGTCTGCCAACTTGCCGCTCATCGACTCCAACTCGCTCGGATCGGCGGTCTCGAGGAATTGACGGCGGAGCAGGAACACCAGGATCACCGAAAGCACGATATAGAGTAGCGTAAA
>JAGQPK010001468.1 GCA_020426755.1 Planctomycetales bacterium | reverse complement strand
CTCGCGACGCCCCCGAGCTACTACGATGACATCATCGCGCACCTCGGAGCGGTCGATCTCGCCCGGCGTCAGGACATCTACACGCGCGATCCCGGCGGATGGCACCGGATCGTCGTGGAAAAACCGTTCGGTCGCGATGTGCTGAGCGCCCGCGAACTGAACCGGGCAGTCGCCTCGGTCTTTTCGGAACGGCAGATCTATCGTATCGATCACTATCTCGGCAAGGAAACGGTCCAGAACGTGCTCGCGTTCCGGTTCGCGAACGTGCTCTTTGAACCGGTCTGGAATCGCCACTACGTCGATCACGTGCAAATCACCGTGGCCGAATCGCTCGGGGTCGAAGGTCGCGGCAAGTATTACGAAGAGTCCGGGGCGCTGCGCGATATGGTGCAGAGCCATATCCTCCAGTTGCTCTGTGTCATGGCGATGGAACCGCCGGCCCACTTCGACGGCAACTCGCTCCGCGACGAAAAAGTGAAGGTGCTCCGGTCGGTCGCGCCACCGATCAACCCGAACGACATTACCGCCCGCACCGTGCGCGGCCAGTATGCCGACGGGTTCGTCGCCGGTCAGCAGGCTCGCGCCTACCGGGCCGAAAAGGATGTCAATCCGACCTCGCGAACCGAAACCTACG
>JAGQPK010001467.1 GCA_020426755.1 Planctomycetales bacterium | reverse complement strand
CATTCTGCGCGATCCGGAGATTCTGATTCTGGATGAAGCGACCAGTCAAATCGACCTGGAAAGCGAGCAGTTGATTCATCAGGCGCTACAAGAGTTTGCACGTGGTCGCACGGTGTTTATGATCACTCACCGTATGGCCATTCTGTCGTTGGCCAGCCGGATTCTCGTCATGAACCATGGCCGCGTCGAAGATTTGGGAACGCATCAAGAACTGATGAATCGGTGCGCACTCTATCAACGGCTCTATGCGTTGCAGTTTCAGAAGAGCGCGTGACGTTGGATCGATGCGTGGTCGCGGTCACTTGGAGTGCGATCGCGCAGCTATCGCTTTTCCACGCGGCTGGACGCGGCGCCAGGACGGATTCCGGCCGCGTCTATTTGAACGGCGGTCGTGCGTTCGACATCGCTACTTCTGAAATCGGCAGCTACGCGACCGCGCTCCAATGTAACGCTCGTTATCGCCTCCGAGTACCACACGCCAACCTACGATTCCACTGAGATCGCATTTTGCAACGCGTGGTCTTGGATGACACCTCGCACAAGTTCTTGTGCGAGCTGCTTCTGATAGAAACTTGCGACACGACCGAACAAGACGATTGAGTCACCTTGGTTGTCGACGCGAATGTCGCGCAACA
>JAGQPK010001466.1 GCA_020426755.1 Planctomycetales bacterium | reverse complement strand
GAGCTGCGAGAGCAGCGATCATCTGCGTACAGTCAGGGTAAACCACGTGAGGTGCCTGCGCGAAGGCGTTTGCCTGGCGACCATCGTAGTCTGGCTGGCCGCTAGACGAGCAAATCAATCGCGGGGGTGGTTTGGACTCAATCACCCTGGTCGGAGGGCAAGCGATAACATACGACCTGACAATTGCTGATTGAGGCGGCGGCTGCTGCTTTCCAGCCAAGGTGACTGGTGTTCTCGACCGGCGGACAGGGCTTTGCATTGCGTGGCCGGAGTCGATCGTTGCGGCGGAATCTGGCGACCGTGAAAAGCGATAGCTGCGCGATCGCACTCCAAAGGACTGTGGTGTGGGACCACGCATTTGGGCCTTCAGCTTCCCAAGAACGTGGCGCGGTGCCGCTCACGCGTGGCTGTGGCCGATGCGAGCAACGACGCCCAGGCCAATGGCCACGCCATATGGGCCGAGAACCACGCCGTCGCGAGTCGGTTCGCATTGTTGCGAAAGACGAATACTGCCCTCCAACTCGATTTGCACTGACTGCACCTGAGCGCTGGTCGGATGGAGTCGAATGACAGCGAACGCCGATTCAACACCGTTACCGTACGTGACGTGTGCCAAGTGATTGGCAGTATCCCAGTG
>JAGQPK010001465.1 GCA_020426755.1 Planctomycetales bacterium | reverse complement strand
CGCTGGCAGGCGGATTTGCAGGGCTGTTTCAACTCCAGGGGGATGGGAAGTCGTATGACGACCCCGTTCTTGTCAGTGGCACTGACGGCGTGGGGACGAAGCTCAAAGTCGCCATTCACGCGGGAAAGTACGACACCGTGGGGATTGACCTCGTCGCCATGTGTGTGAACGACTGTCTCTGCCTGGGGGCCGAGCCGCTGTTTTTCCTCGACTATCTGGCCATGGGGAAGGACGACCCGGACATGGTCGAACAGTTGGTGAAAGGAGTGAGTGACGGGTGTCTTCAGGCCCGGGCATCACTCATCGGCGGCGAGACTGCCATCATGCCCGATTTGTACGCCGAAGGGGACTTCGACATGGCGGGATTCTGTGTCGGCGTCGTCGAACGGTCTCAACTGCTTGACGGTTCCAAGATTCAGCGAGGAGACATCATCCTGGGCATCCCTTCCAGTGGGTTGCACTCAAACGGCTTCAGTCTCGTCCGAAAGGTGGTGTTCGAGCAGGCCGGGCTGAGTTCGGATACCCACGTCGACGAACTCGGCACAACCGTCGGCGAGGCACTGCTGACGCCGACACGAATCTACTCGGACGTCGTCGCTGCCCTGATGTCCGAACAATCTCGTGACGCAGTCTCGGG
>JAGQPK010001464.1 GCA_020426755.1 Planctomycetales bacterium | reverse complement strand
AAAAATGTATTCATGCCGACGATGGCATGCTCCGATGGAATACGAAGAGCAGGTCCTAAAGTTGCCATGTTATGACTTTCGGCGACCACGCTCCGTTCGCGTTCGGACCATCGATGGCATGGTCGACCCGCCGTGTTGATCGGCAACCGGTACGATATCCGCATCAAGCTCAAGGGCCGGGCGTATAATCGATTTTCGAATTTGCTTTAGCCTCCTGAAACTCGAATTGGTTGATTGTAAACATGCAAAGCTCCGAGGCTGCTCCAAAATCCGAGATCCCAGACCCCTCGGTACCGCTTTTCTATGTCGGCATTGGCGCCTCGGCCGGCGGCCTGGAGGCGCTGGAATCGTTCTTCTCGCAAATGGTGGCCGACAGCGGCATGGCTTTCATCGTCATCCAGCATCTTTCGCCCCACTACAAGAGCATGATGGTCGAGCTGCTCTCCAAGCGCACCGCCATGCCGGTGCGACGGGCCGAGGAAGGCATGCGGGTCGAGGCCAACTCGGTCTATCTGATCCCGCCCAAGAAAAATTTGTCCATCTTCCACGGCAGGCTGCTGCTGAGCGAATCGGACCACGCGCGCGGGCTGAATCTACCCATCGACGTATTTCTGCGCTCGCTGGCCGACGATCAGGCG
>JAGQPK010001463.1 GCA_020426755.1 Planctomycetales bacterium | reverse complement strand
ACTTTTGAGGGTTCGGAACATCTGTATGTCAACGAAGGCCCAGTGCTGCAGACCACGGCGTCATGGGTTTCATACAACAGCGACGCGATTATGAGCATTGCGTGGGGCGATGTGGACGGCGACGGCGATCTCGACCTGGCCGTGGGCAGCGGCTTTGGGTCACCAGACAAACAAGCCGGTGCCGCCGTCTATGCCAATGAGGGCGGCGTGCTGCAGACCAGTCCAATATGGACACCTGACGGACAGTACTATGATGACGGGGTGTACTATGCCTCGGTTTCCGACCTGGCCTGGGGCGATCTGGACGGCGACGGCGACCTCGACTTGGCGGTCAGCGGAGATCCGATCAAGGTGTATGCAAACCAAGATGGGATGTTGCAGACACGTGCAATCTGGTCGAGCACTGACGGCGGCGGCAGCCTGGCGTGGGGTGATGTGTACGGTGACGGCGATCTCGACCTTGCTACGTCCGGCGGTCTCTATGCAAATGAAAATGGGGTGTTGCAGACCAATCCAAGCTGGGCTCCCGCCGACGCCGCCTTCGACATCGCCTGGGGCGACGTGGATGGCGACGGCGATCTCGATCTCGCCACAAGCAACGGCTGGCGCGCCGGGGCTTCAGTGTACATCAACGCGGAC
>JAGQPK010001462.1 GCA_020426755.1 Planctomycetales bacterium | reverse complement strand
CATGAGGACGCTTCGGAGTTGCTGCCGTTAACGGATCGCGTCTGTCTGGAATACGCAGACCAATCATTAGGGCATCCGTTGGTCGAGGGGATAAATTGTGCCTGGGGCGACTTGATGTCGGAGGCCGGCGACTTGTTGGAGCTTGACGAGGAGTTGTATCCGCCACGCTACCGAACGCGCGGCTTTCCTTCGCAGGCTCAGATCGCCCGGCTGTCGCGCTGAAAGTTCGGATTTGCCGCGCACTGCAATTCGCCGCGCGTTGCAATTCGCCGTGCGTTGCAGTTCGCCGAAAGGCGCCAGCCGCGGTTCTCCGTTAGTTCGCCGAAAGACGTTAGTCGCGGTTCACGTGGCGGATGGACGCTCAGTGGCGGGACTGAACCGACGCAAACGCGTTGCGGCGAACTGAGCACTTGGCAAACTGAACACTTGGCAAACTGAGCGCGTGGCGAACTAAGCTCGCTACGACGTACTCATCGCATTGCGACCGTGTCCCATTTGATCTATCCTCAAAGGCCACATCAGATTGATCCGAGAACGAATGGAACGAATGGGAAAGGAATGCTGCGATGGCCAAGCGGATACTGTTATTGGCGGGTGACTTCGTCGAAGACTATGAAGTCATGGTTCCGTTTCAAATGTT
>JAGQPK010001461.1 GCA_020426755.1 Planctomycetales bacterium | reverse complement strand
GTTGTACAAGTAGGGACGCCCCAGTTCATCGCTACGCCCGCCCACGCGCACCAAGTCGCGTGACATCAACTGGCTGAGCACCTCACCGCAGCCCACACCTCGCACGGCTTCGATTTCCGCGCGCAAGACGGGTTGGCGATAGGCGACCACGGCCAGCGTTTCGAGTGCTGGTGCGGACAGCTTTTCTTCGGTCGGTACGTAGTCGAGTCGTCGCAGCCATTTTGCGAACTTGCGGCGCGTCGTCAATTGGAAGCCGCCGGCCACTTCTTGGACGCGAAATGCGCGACCAAACTGGTCTAACCGCTCATTTAATCGACGCACCAGTGTACGGGCTTCAGTCCCGTCCGCCAAGTTGGCATGTTGGCTCAACTTTCGGCTCGAAAGTGGCTCCCGCGCCAGGAACAAGATCGCTTGGATGCGAGCCAGCTTTTGCATCACATCCTCTTGATCTGGGAGGGCTGGCGAAGGCGTGGCTGCGCGCGGTGCCGGCCACTTCCTGGGGCGGGTGCTGAGGTGAACATGGGGCGGCTGCAATGGCGACTGGTAGCGGGCGCAGACGCTGTGCAGTTCGATGGCAGGGCAAGCTGGCCGATGACGCATGCGACGATTCCGTTCCATCCTTTCGGCTTTCATTGTGCTGTAG
>JAGQPK010001460.1 GCA_020426755.1 Planctomycetales bacterium | reverse complement strand
ATCTTGTGAGGCGAGAGAACGTCGGTAGTATGGGTCGGTACGGCCTGCCGTTCCCGTGGGTGGCGGCGGCACCTGCGTTGGCCCGTAGGGACCAAACGGATTGGTGTTCACTGGCGTTGGGCCTTGACAACCCGCTACGGCCAAAACGATCAATCCAAACGCCCAGCGCCCCATTGGCAGCACTCCTTGCTATCTGACTCCAACGTCTCGACGTACGATAGCCGCTCCCGCTGATCGAACCAAGAGCAATTGCGAACGCTGCCCTCTGAGCCCGTTGGCTGTGCCCGTCGGAACACGGTCGTGCAAGCACCTAGCGTGGCTTTTATGGAGTGCGATCGCGCAGCTATCGCTTTTCAATCCGGCATGACGCGCCACGCCGGATTGAATCCAGCCGTCCGAGATTAGTGCTCCGCTTCGAATTCGAGCGGGCGTCGAGTTGCGCTGGGCGCCGTTCGAATCCAGCCGCCCCGCGGCCGCACTCCAACGGGAGCCTGTTGGGAACCGCGCCGCCGAGAACGACGCGGTTCCTAACTTGGCTTCCAGAAAGGAAGAGAGGAGGGACCACAAGTCCCTGAGGAGGAAGTTCAAACGTTCGACGGGCGGTGGCGTTCACGCATCGCGCCGGTCGAACTAGCGCGCTGCG
>JAGQPK010000145.1 GCA_020426755.1 Planctomycetales bacterium | reverse complement strand
GGCGTTGCCATGCCCGGAGCGGACATCTTCGGTGTAGCCTGGCGGTTGCGAGGCATGATCGACATTTCGTCGCGTGGGTCCGGCGTGTCAGCGGATGGAACCGTGGAACTGGACGGCGCCGATCTCGGTGCGTCCGGTCGCACCGGCGGAATATGCTCTTCCGGCCATCGTCGCCAATGCTCCTGGAAATAGCCGTACGGCCATTGAGGCGAACATCCAGCATCCGTGCACGCCGCATTGCTCATTTCGCCCGATGCCGCAGGAAGCTGGCGGGCAAAGATCTGTGCAAACGCCACGTCTGGGGCGAGTTGCGTCAGACTCGCCGCAATCAACAGGTTTCGAGCCAAGCGTCGTCGCATGAGACGTTTCCTTTTCCACGTTGTGCGTCGCTCAGTTCGTTTTGAGCGACGCAGAATTCAGCATATCGGAGGGGGTAAGGGGTTAACCGCGAGCCGTCGCCGGCCGTACGCCAGTGTCGGCTTAGAAGCCACTGAGGCTGCCTCGCGGGAATCGTTGGACATATTGAATGGTCTGCGAGCTGAGCAAGGTGAAGCCCATGATGCGTTCCACCGGGTTGATAACCTTGTCGAAGATCGATCGAGTTGCCAGCAAACGATCTTCCGCCACAAAGATCCGGTCGCCGGGCAAGATTTGATAGTTCGTCGCGGTCGAGCCGTTGCGAGTGATAGCGACCCAGTCTACCGGCAAGATTTGATCGCATTCGGAGTCCTTCGGTGCCGGGCGGGCAATCCAGATCCGCTTGCTAGAGATTTGCTGCAATCCACCGATCTGTGAAATCGCGTCCAAGACACATTCGTTGCCGGTGGTCGGAATTCGCATGACGCTCTCGCCGGCCAGACCTGCACCTTCCATCACGATGTAGAAGAACTTGCTGTTGTAGATCAACACGTCCACCGAGACACTCGGCTGGTCCATGTAGTTGCTGAGTTGTTTCTCAATGGCCAGTCGCACTTCATCCACCGTCATGCCCTGGACATAGACGCTGCCGTAGATGCCCAAGTTGATGTAGCCGTCGGGGCCGATGAGGTGCTCGCCCTGCACCTGCTGGATGCCGGACGCCTGTAGCAAACTGACCGATGCCTGGGCACCTGGAATCAGTCGCGCCATATGTTTCGCGATCGCTTCCTGAGCTTCATCCAGCGTCATGCCGGTAACCTTGAGTGAGTCGTACGACGCTCCGAGATTGACCATGCCCTGGGAGTCCACCTGGAAAGTGCCCTGAATCGGCTGATCCAGCGGCAAACCAGGCACCACAATCTGGAGATAATCGCCTGCTTGAATAAAGTACGGCGACTTGGGAAACAGCCGCACGCCTTGAATCATCAAGATGTCCGGCGCGGCGACTCGGTAACGTGGCAACGTCACTTTCGCCAACTCGGACGGCGGACTGTCGGGCGGAGCCGTACGTGACGCAACGAGATTGCCTCGTTCGTCATATTGCGGTCCGTCCATGATGGGGGCCAGATTGGGATGAGACGCCAATTCTGGTGGTTGCGTCCCCAGTGCGCCGGGTCCCAACGAAGTGCAGCCGCTGCACATAGCGACAAACAACACACTACCGACGACCCAAACGCGCAGCCTCGCGGCGGCGGTGAGATTGGCGGCAGGGGTCTGAGGTGATGGACTCGCGATCAGCATTTCGGCTGCCCTTACAAGGATCCCGCGTTCTGCTTCGGCCCAACTGGCCGACAACAGCGGCACTCTGCCGCTACAACCGGAATAATCGGCAAAGCTTGCCAAGATCTTTGCAATCGTTACTGGGAAATTGAGAATTCCCGAGCTGTTTTTCTCAAGCAGGCTCCGTTGCCGCACATTCCCCGCTGTCGCTGTGGTAAGCTCGCGGCCCGTGCAACTGCGCCAGCCGTTCCCGCAGCGCCCGGTGTCCGGCGAGCTGACCGATTTTCGACAAGGCGAGTCGCCTCGCACCACCGCACCTTGGGTATACTGGGGGCTATACACAGACCGAGCTCTTCGCCACCGGGTGGTAGACCTGCGGTTTGTTTGACACGAGTGCTGGAGCGCATAGGATTGATGCCATAGTGGCAACGATCCATCGCGCAGCAACTTGCGTAGGGTTGGGCTGCTTGTCTACCCGCGCACAGCGCCGTGACACTGCGTTCCTTTCGCGGAACGAAAGGCGACCCTTCTCCGCACGACAGCGTTTGAATTTGTATCGCGAACGACCAAGGTCAAATTGCCAAGATGAAAAAGCTGAATATTCCGTTAGTTCTCGGGCTGGGAATCGGGGGCATGGTGGGGCTGGTTGGCATCCACTTTCTGCATGGCTACCAGGTCAACAAGAATGCGGACTTTTTGAAAGCGCGTGCGCAAACCGCAGCGGACGCCGGTGACACGGACGAGCAGATACGGCTGCTGTCGCGTTACGTACGTCACCGCAAGGATGATTTGGCGACGCTCAAAGCGTTGCTGAAAATCATGCGCGAGCATTTGAAAGAGCAGTTAACCAGTGGCGACGACATTGATCGCCGCATGGCGGGCACCTTGTCGCAAGCGGTGGAGAAGGCGGTCCGCGACAATCCTGAGGACCAAGAGCTGCGGCAAGAAGCATACAAGGTCGAGATCTTCTTTGGTGATCTCACCGGCGCCATGGCGAACCTGTCGGAATTGAATTCGATGGGCGCGCTGTCGGCAGAAGATCGCATTGCCTACGCGCGACTGAAGTTTGCGACGGCCGAGCGCAAAGAGGCGATCAATGACGTGGCCGCAATGGTCGGCTACGACTTGATCAATTCAACGTTCGACGAAACGAAGGCGACGGCGCCGAACGAAATCGATGCTTACGCACTGTTTGCCGCCTTCTACAATGCGGAACACGCGCGTACGGTTGATGACCTGACGATCACGCGATCGGTCGCAGATCAATGCGTCAAGATGAACCCGGAAAATCCTCGGGCCTACATTTCTCGAGCAATGCTGCTTGTCACGCGTGTTAAAACGGACGAGGCGAAGCAACAGGCCGAAGAAGACATGCAGAAAGCGCTGTCATTGGCCCCCGACGACGAACTTGTGCTGATCGCCGCAGCAAACCATGCGATCACTACGCGTAATTTCGCTCAGGCGAGCGAACTGCTCAGCCATGCTATCGAGAAGCATCCTGATTCCGTGACGCTCTATCAACTGCGTTCCGATTTATCTCGAAACCAGGAGAATCTGCCAGAAGCACTCGAATGGATCGTCGAGGGTCTAAAGCATTCCCCCCGCAACAGTGCCCTGACTGCCCGCCGCGCCGACCTCGAAATCGATTTGAAGCAGTTGGAGGAGGCCAAGCAGACAGTGAGACGGCTTGACGAGCGCGGCTTTGACCCGCTGCGTCTGGAATTGCTGCACGCCCGGATTGAAATGGCGGAGAACCACGGCCAGCAGGCGATTCGCCGCTTGGAACGGATGCGTCCGTTGGTGCGTGCGGGCACCAGCACCGAGGCGCGATTGAAGGATTATTTGATTACGCTCTACAAACAGAACAACATGGGCGACAAGTTAGTCGGCCTGGTCGAAGTCAACGAAGACAATCCTCAATCCCTGTTCAATCAAGCCGATCTTTTCGTACGACAAGGCCGGTATGACGATGCGATCGAGCTGTACAAGAAGTTGTTGACCGAGCACGAATCCGAGCTGAAGACGGAAGGTAAGGAACAAATCGTGCGGCAGATGTTTGCGGCCGCAATCGCTCGCGAGCGCAATCGCCCTGCGACCGACCGCAACTGGAAGCTGGTCGATGACTTGGCCAAGATGATGTCGGAGCGACTGAATCTGAAGGACTACGAACGAGAGCAGTTCGCCATCGACCTGTTGTTGCAGAAGGATCAAACGAGCGACGCGTTGCGTTTGGCCGAGCGATCGTTGACTAAATATCCCAACGTGATGGCGTTTCCGCTCAAAGTCGCGGAGTTGACAAACGATGCGGAGCAAGCAGATCGCGTTCTGAATTCGGTGGAAGCCAAGTTTGGCGACACCGTCGGGCTGCGTCGGACGCGAGCCGCTCGAATCCTGCGGGATCGTCCCGAGGATGCCGCGGCTCGCCTCATGGCGTTGCTGGAGAACACGCAGAAATTCAACGACGACGAACAACTGGATGTTGCGTCAACCGTCGCCAACAGTTTGATTCGCATCGATGAGATCGACAAGGCAATCGAGGTTTCCAAGAAACTGATGGAAGCGCGCCCCGATCTGCTCGGCCTGCGAATGAACGTGTTCGATTTGGCGATCCGCAGCAACAACAAGGAAGAGATCACCCGCCAACTAGCTGAGATTGAGCGAATTGCTGGGCGTGACTCGGCGGAACGCTTGACGTCGGAAGCGCGTCAACAACTTTGGTTGTTGAAGCAAGGTGAGCGCACCAATACGGATCTATCGGACATCCTTCTATTGCTTGACAAAGCCAGCAAGACTCGCCCCGACTACGCACCAATCTTCCAGATGCGTGGGGAAATCGCCTTGCGACAAAACAACATTGGCGCCGGCATCGAAGCCTTGGAAGCCGCAAATCAGCGTCAACCGGGCAACACCCAAACGATGCAACTGCTAGTCGACGCATATACCGTCGCGGGACGCCATGCGGATGCACAACGTCTGCGCAATCAGATGCCGTCCGAATCGAAACGCGTAACAGACTTTGCCAATGAGATCCGTTTGATGCTCGCCAGCGACCCCGCACGGGCAGTGGACGCAGCGAAGAAAGCATTCGGCGAATCTGAAAACTCAGAGGAACTTGTGTTCTTGGCCGAAGTACACGACGCCGCAGGAAAAACAGCTGAAGCAATTCCGATCCTCCAAAAGGCAATTGAGCTGAAGCCCGAAGTCGGACAAAGCTGGCGACTGTATGTGACTTACCTGACGAAGCTGAAGCGAAAGGACGATGCGTTGTCCGCCATCGATAAGGCCAAGACGCGTGTCGCCGAGGATCAACGGTCACTGACAATTGCTCAATGTTATGCGGTCGTTGGCGAGTACGAAAAGGCCGAAGAAGAGTACCTGGCGGCTCTCAAAGATGACCCCAACAACGTCTTAGTGATGCGCAATTTGGCGGGCGTCTACCAGTTCAGTAACAACCAGGAGAAGTTCAACGCGATTCTGGAACGGATGTCATCGTTGACACCGACTGACGAAAACTCACGTCAACAAGTGGCTTGGTCACGCCGCCTCCGCGCTACCAACATGGCGGCCACGGGCGTCTTCCAAGACTTCGTGAATGCGACTGCTTTGATCGAAGAGAACAAAGACAGTAACGGCGAACTGGCAGGAAATGACCTTGAGCTGTGGCTCGAACTGCACTCCGTTCGCCCCGACGCGGACTCGAGAAACCGCGCCAAGAAGAAGCTCGATGAAATCCAGAACAAGCGTGCTTTGACTGACAACGAGAGCATCGTGCTGGCTCGGCTCTACGAAGCCGATGGCCGCTGGAAAGAGGCTCAGTCGTTGATGATCAGCCTGTTGGCGAAGTATCCTGACAACGCACAGCTTGTCGATAGTTACATCGGTTGGTTGCTAAAGCACGAAGATTTCGCGGAGGCATCCGCCTGGATCGGCAAATTGAATCCGGAATCGCTTGGCACCATTCGGTATCGTTGCATCCTGCAGACTCAGCGCGGGCAAGCCAAGCAAGCCTACACGACGATCATGGGCCTGGTACCCAAGCGGCTCAACGAAGTGCAGGCCGCGATGCTGTTCAACGAGCTGGGCAAGTACAACGACACGTTCTACAAGGCCTCCCAACAGCTTTGGAAAAAGCATTTGAAGAGCAGCCCGAATGACGTGCCGGGCTACATCGACTTCCTGCAGCAATTGCCGGATGGCACTGGCTTGGATGAAGCATTCGCGTTAGTCGCGAAGCCCTTTGCAACGGCCGTGCGTGAACAGAAGGGTCAGGTTGTTCAGTTCTATCTCAGCAAATTACTAGCCAGCATGCGAGCGAATCGACGACACCTGGACGCCAACTCACCGCACTACGCCAACTTCGAAAAGATGCTGGAAGCGGCGAAATCGAGTGGCATTGATCCTGTCACACTCAACTGGTTCACGATTGATTACTACGACCTGCGTACGGACTATCCGAAACTCGAATCGCTGTACGTGCAACTGTTGCAGCGATCTGACATGCCGAAGATGGAGCAGGCAATGTTGCAGAACAATCTGGCATTCGTGTACGCGGTCTCCGGTCAAGGCAAGAAAGCGTTGGAAACGATCGGCGACGCCATCGATCAACTCGGCCCACGCAGCGATTTCCTCGACACGCGCGGCTTGGCGTACTATGCCGATGGTCAGATTGAGAATGCATTGGCAGATCTAGCCAAAGCGACCGAAGCACGTGACGCCGCTTCAACTACGTATTTCCATTACGCAATGGCGTTGCACAAAGCAAAGCGTCTCGATGAAGCCGTCGCGGCATTCCAGAAGGCCCTCGACATGGGCCTCACGGATGCTGAATTGTCGGCGCCGGAAGCGAAGTTATTTGCACGCTTCCAGAAAGAACTTAGCGCCGACGCCACTTCGGCACAGCCCGGAGCGTAGGCGCGGCGAATGCGACAGATTTATCTCGACTACAACGCAACAACACCGGTCGCACCGAGCGTTTTTGAAGCGATGCGACCGCTACTGACGGAACACTTTGGCAATCCATCGAGCCGTCATGCCTTTGGCGCGGCGGCGCATCAGATTGTTGAAGAAGCGCGAGAGCGCGTTGCCGAACTGCTTGGCGCACGTTCCGACGAAATCTATTTCACGAGCGGCGGCACGGAAAGCAATAACTTGGCGATCGCCGGCGCATTGATGTCCGAAACGGGATTCCGCGGACATCTGATTACTTCCGCAATCGAACATCCGGCGGTCAGTGAGCCGGCGGCTTGGTTGCAGCGCATGGGCTGCTCACTAACCGTGTTGCCGACGGACTCACTGGGTCGCGTCAATCCGGCCGACGTGAAGGCCGCGTTGCGTCCCGATACCGTGTTGGTGACGATCATGCACGCCAACAATGAAATTGGCACCGTGCAGCCCATTCAGGAAATCTCGCAGATCTGCCGCGAAGCTGACGTAATGCTACACACCGATGCCGCTCAGTCGCTCGGTAAGATTCGCGCCCAAGTCGATGAACTCGGCGTCGACATGCTGACATTGGCTGGGCACAAAATCTACGCACCCAAGGGCATTGGAGCACTCTACGTCCGTCGTGGTACGCAACTTCATCCCTTCATGCGCGGTGCCGGCCACGAACAAGGGCTGCGGCCAGGTACGGAGAATGTCGCTTCGATTGCGGGACTGGCGCAGTCGGCACGATTGGCCATGCGCAGCGTCGAAGAAAACACAACGCGGCTGGCGTCACTAACTACGCGTCTGTGGGACACGCTACGAGACGGCGTACGGGGCCTGTCACTTAATGGCCCACCCACCGACCGCTTGCCGAACACGTTGAGTGTGAATTTTCCGCACGTGTGGGGCCAGCAACTGCTCGACCAAGCAGCAGAAGTGTGTGCCTCAACCGGATCCGCCTGCCACAGTGGATCCAGCACCCTGTCGGCAACACTCCGGGCGATCGGGCTTGATCCCGAAACCGCCCGCGGCACAATCCGGCTTTCGCTGGGCTGGAACACTTCCGAAGAGGAAATCGATCGCGCCGCTAGCTTGCTCATTCATGCCTGGGAATCGCTCAATCGAGCCACATGAATGACGGGCGTCGCGAGCTACTGGAGCTGATGAGCACGTGCCATCGCGTCTTCCGCTCGCTGAATGTATTCGCCGCGTTGCGTGCCCTGCCAAGCACGCTGATAGGTGACGCTCATTGCCGTGAAGTTGAATGCGTCACTAGGGTCGATTTCACATGCTCGCTGGCCGTGCTCGACCGCTTTCTCGTGCTGCCCAAGCCGACCGTAGATCACCGCCAATGCCAGATGCGACAGGACGTGCTTCGGGTCGATTGCCAGCAATTCATTGAGCTTAGCCGCAGCTTGGTCCAACTGCCCCGCGTCTTTCAGGCCTTCCGCTTCGTTATAAAGACTATTCACGTCAGACATCGGATTTGCACCTCTCTCGGTTGATTAGGAAGAGTCGGAATCCACCAGTGCTGGCAGACAGCAGGGCGGATGACTGCTTTCCCATCTTAGCGGTTTCGCCAGTTCGCTCCAGTACGGTCACGGGTCGTGAATTCGGCCTAAATCCACAAGATCGCTACAACCGATAGAAACGGCAATCCATCGTGCGGGACAACAGAATGAGTCCCGCGACGCTCTTACCCAAGGGACCGACCTGTGACACAAATCCACCCGACCTGCGTCATTAGCCCGCGTGCCCAGCTAGGACGCGGCGTTACGGCCGGTGCCTATTGCGTGATTGAGGATGACGTGGTGATCGGTGACGATTGCCATCTAGATCCTCACGTCGTCGTCTTGAGCGGAACACGTTTGGGGATCGGGAATTTCATCGGCGGTGGCTCCATTCTGGGCGGGCGACCGCAGCACAAGCAAGCGCTTGATGCCCCCGGACTACTCCGCGTCGGCGACCACAACACGATCCGTGAACATGTGACAATTCATCGCGGGCTCAAGCCTGGCGCGGACACCCATCTCGGCAGCGGCAACCTCCTGATGGTGAACGCCCATGTGGCACACGACTGTCACATTGGCGACAACACGATTCTAGCCAACAACGTCATGCTGGCCGGACACGTGCATGTTGACAACAACGCCTATCTCTCTGGCGCGGTGGGAGTGCATCAGTTCTGTCGCGTGGGCAGTTTTGCGATGGTCGGCGGTCAAGCACACATTGTCAAGGACGTGCCGCCGTTTGTGACAGTTGACGGACTATCCAGCTTAATCGTCGGCCTCAATCGCGTGGGACTGCGCCGCGCTGGTGCGACGCGTGAAGAACTCGATCAGCTCAAGCAAGCTTATCGGATTGCCTTCCGCAGTGGATTGCGGTGGGAAGAATGCCTCAAGGCGTTGCAACAGCAATTCCCCACGGGCCGAGCCGCTGAACTGCATCAGTTCATGGCGCAGACGACCCGCGGTTGCATTCAAGAACGTTCCGTACCGCGCCAGGCAACGATTCGCTTGCATGACGCGGCACGCGCTGCCTGATGTGACAATCGCGCGTCACACCAGGCATCTGGGACGGCGAACTACTTCTTCTTGCGCAAGGCAGCTTGAGCGGCAGCCAAGCGGGCGATCGGCACGCGGAATGGCGAGCAACTCACGTAGTTGAGTCCGACGTTGTGACAGAAGTCGATCGACGCCGGGTCACCACCATGTTCGCCGCAGATACCGCACTTCAGGTCTTTGCGAGTCGCACGTCCCTTTTCCACGGCCATCTGCACAAGCTGTCCCACGCCGGTCGTATCGAGCGACTGGAACGGATCGACGTGCAGGATTTCTTGCTTCAGGTAGTCGGGCAAGAACGTGTTCACGTCATCACGGCTGTAGCCGAAAGTCATCTGCGTAAGATCGTTCGTACCGAAGCTGAAGAAATCAGCGAACTCGGCGACTTCGTTGGCCGTCAACGCAGCCCGCGGAATTTCGATCATCGTGCCGATCGAGATGTCCAAGCCACTTTTGACACCGTGCGCTTTGCAGACTTCTTCAATGGTCTGTTCCGCCAACTCAACCAGTCCGGGCAGTTCAGCCGCGTTACCGA
>JAGQPK010001459.1 GCA_020426755.1 Planctomycetales bacterium | reverse complement strand
CGCCGGACGACTCACCCAGCCCCTGCTGTACACTCGGGGAGACAACTATTATCGCCCCATTTCCTGGGCCGAGGCCCTCGAGCGGATCACTTCGCGATTGAAATCGATTTCCGCGGATGAAACCTTCTGGTACTTCAGTGGACGCAGTTCCAACGAGGCCGGTTTTCTGCTGCAGTTGTTCGCACGACTGTATGGCACGAATAATGTCAACAACTGCAGCTATTACTGTCACCAGGCAAGCGGCGTGGGACTCTCCAGCTCGTTCGGAACAGGCACCGCGACGCTGACCCTCGAAGACGCCGAGCATGCCGATCTCGTTTTTCTGATCGGCGGCAATCCCGCCAGCAATCATCCG
Source organism: Planctomycetales bacterium (assembly GCA_020426755.1). GTDB lineage: Bacteria > Planctomycetota > Planctomycetia > Pirellulales > Pirellulaceae > JAGQPK01. The sequence goes on along the minus strand of JAGQPK010001459.1, from coordinate 291 downwards.
CGGTTGATGAGTACCTTGAAGCATGTACGCCGTCGCGGCGGACACGTGATCGTGATCAATCCCGTGATCGAGCCCGGGCTTGTCAACTTCAGTGTTCCCAGCGATCCCATCAGCTTGTTATTTGGAACAAAAATCGCGTCGCAGTACGTGCAGCCTCACATCGGGGGGGATTTGGCCTTGTTAACGGCCGTGGCCCGCAAGGTGCTGGACCTGGGGGCACACAACGAAGAATTTCTGACAAGCCACACCGACCATTGGCCGGAATGGAAGACTCACCTGGAGGCTCAAGAG
>JAGQPK010001458.1 GCA_020426755.1 Planctomycetales bacterium | reverse complement strand
AACCGTCCACAGGGCGAGCCCGTGGCATTTCTGTGGGGATATTTTCACCGGCCGGTCGCCAAGGGTGACCAACACTGTAAGTGTACTGCAAATCGCAGTACATGGCAAGAATGCGCCCCAAGAACAGAGAAGACGGCAAGCGCGGTTTCCTGGCATCGACGGTTGCACGGATTGGTCCGTGATCCACCTGCACGCTGCCCAAACACCTGTTGCCCCGTTTGGCGGGGGGAGATTGACGCTGGCCGATGCGCAGCCATTCCGCCGTCGAGCGGAGGGCACGGGACTCGAACCCGCAACCCCGTTAGGGGCACCTCATTTCCAGTGAGGCCGCTAGCCATTCGCTTACCCTCCTCCGCAGGCCCAGGGCCCACCGACGTACGCCTAATCGTATCGTAACTCGGCTTCCGTTCAAGGCCAGTCTGGATTCGGCTTTTATCGCAATTCCCGCCAGCCGTGTCGATATTTCAACGCTCTCGACGCTGGTATGGCGATCCACGCATGGCGTCGCCAGTCGGTTGGCGTAGAATACGAGCTCGTACTTCTGGGGCACGGGTTGGCTCGCGCCCCAGGATCCCCTGTCGCCGCATAGCGGATACCATTGACGACAACCACTGTGACGCGAGGGTTCGTGAAGATGACGTCTGACA
>JAGQPK010001457.1 GCA_020426755.1 Planctomycetales bacterium | reverse complement strand
AACGAGCGCACGACAGCCAGCAACGCCTCGCTGCTGGCCGCGTAGATTGACTCTTCCCAGCTAATCCGCTTCTTGTAGCCCGCTTCCTGCGCAAACAGATCACACGTCTGGCGCGCCCGCCGCGCCGGCGAGCTGACAATCAGATCCGGCGTCAAGCCGGCGCGCTCAAAGAAACTCCCCACCGCCGGCGCATCCTTGCGCCCGCGCTCGTTCAGCGGCCGGTCGAAATCACTCAACCCCGGATCGCCCCAGTCCGACTTCGCATGGCGTAACAGCGTCAACAGTTTCATCGTTCAACTCCTCCTTTTCGTACTCCTACTCCTACTCCTACTCGTACTCCTACTCGTCCGATCCTCGAAGAGTACGAGCCGATCCGCTCCGGCCTTCCGGTTCCCTCTCCCTGTGGGAGAGGGCTAGGGTGAGGGTGCGTCTTCACTTTCACGCCCCGTCCTCCGCTGCGCCCAGCATCTCCTCCAGTTGTTCCATCGCTTGCACTTGGTTTGGATAGAGACTACCGGCAGCATACAGTCGTCTGAGAATCGTCAATGCCCGGCTGAGTAACTCGCGGTTATGGTCTTCGTCAATCTGCGCGACCTTGTACAACGACACCACCAGATCCCACGCGGCGTCGGCGCGGTCGGGTTCAG
>JAGQPK010001456.1 GCA_020426755.1 Planctomycetales bacterium | reverse complement strand
GTATTCGTTTCGGTCGTGGAGTCCGTTGGTTCGGTTGGTTCCACCGCTTCCTGAGCCGGTTGCGACGGTGATTCTTGCGCGCTGAGCGGCTGGCCCATCAATGCAACCACGGAGATCATGACGCCGAACACAGCGCATCGTTTCGTGGAACTCAGTGTCGTGCAACTCAGTGTCGTGCAACTCGTTCGAAGTAGCGAAAGGCAATTTGTAATTCGAGCCATCGTCGGACTTTCTAGCTTCATATGCATTTGCCGCAACGTGTCATATTTCTCTTCAACGGCGTTAGTCGCGCGCAACGCGTCAGTTCGCCGTCACGCGATAGTTCGCCGCAACGCGTTAGCGTCGGTTCTGACCCGTCGCTGACGTCTGGCTGCGACGAGAACCGCGGCTAACCCTTTCGGCTAACCCAAATCGACTCTAACGCCTTTCGTCTAACTAGCCGTTGGGCACACGCACGCACGTACCTCACCGCCCAACTGGCGAGTCACCTCGTCAGCCACCTGTGTGATGTCTGCCAAGTCTGACGGTTCGGATACGCAGCGCTCACCCGTTCGGCGAACGATTTCCACTTGCTCCAAGACGGCCTCCCTGTCGCCGGGCGTTTGCACCCGCGCCGCCACCGATCGAAGTGACTCAAGCAATCGAAT
>JAGQPK010001455.1 GCA_020426755.1 Planctomycetales bacterium | reverse complement strand
GCCCCTTTCGCTGCGCAAACAGCCACGTGTAGAGTGCCGGGTCGTTGTACGCCGCGGTCCACGCATCGTGGTCGGCGTCCGGGTAGATGGTCACGCGCGGGTCGGCGCCCGCAGCACGCAGCGCAGCCGCCAGCGCCTCGGCGTCGCTCAGCGGGGCGATGGGGTCGCGCGCACCGTGGAAGATCCAGATGGGCGTCGTCTGCAGCGGCGTGAAATCGGGCGTGGGGCGGATGGCGAAGGGGATACGGCTGGCCATGCACGCGACCGCGGCGAAGCGCGCCGGATGCGCCAGCGCCAGCAACCAACTCCCACGCCCGCCCATGCTGAGGCCGGTCAGGTAGACGCGCGCTTCATCCACTTGTTCCCGCGCACAGACGTCGTCCAGCAGCGCCGCGAGATTGGCGGTCTGGGCTTCCCAGTCGCCGGCGGCGGGACATTGGGGCGCGATGACCAGCGCCGGGAGTTCGTCGCCTCGTTCCAGCACCGCGGGCAGCCCGTAAAGCTTGACCAACTCCAGATCGTCGCCCGACTCGCCGCGGCCGTGGAGGAAGAGGATGAGCGGCAGCGCGGTCTCGTGATCGACCGCCGCGGGGCGATAGAGCAGGTAGCCCAGGGTTGCATCGCCATGTTGAAATGTGTGACGTTCGGCG
>JAGQPK010001454.1 GCA_020426755.1 Planctomycetales bacterium | reverse complement strand
CCCACAGTGCCGTGGCAACTTTGTCGTGTTGGAGATCGACGGCCAACCACTTGATTATTGCCGTCGCTGTCACAGTTGGTGGTTCGACGCGCACGAGCTTGAGCACTTCACTGAACTGTGCGACGACGCGAATGACGGTGATCGTGCCGATCGCCCATCGTCACTCCATTGCCCCACATGTAGTGAAGAACTTCGCGAGCAACCGCTGCGCATTAATTCCAACCTGCTCGTTCACAACTGCCCTCAAGGCCACGGCATCTTTTTGGAGGACGGCGAGTTCATTCGGGCTCTGGAGGACTCCGATCGCGTCGACGGCCTAGTCGGTCACCTGAACGACCAACACCTGCACATATGGCATGAGCTGCAAGCCAAATTGTCGAACGGCGAATTCGAACAGTCTCCGTTGGCCTGCCGCGAATGTGGTGAAGCCGCCGTCACGATTTGTCTCGACGGCATCGACATCGACTATTGCACGCAATGCCAAAGTTGTTGGTTCGACGCGCACGAACTACAACATTTCACGGGACAAACTCGCGACGTGCCTGGCGACTTTCTGACGTCGCGCGAGACAGACCATCGGTGTCCACGTTGCTCACAAAACTTGCGGCTCTACCAGTTCATGCCTAAAAACAACCTGATGGTCGAAGCCTG
>JAGQPK010001453.1 GCA_020426755.1 Planctomycetales bacterium | reverse complement strand
CACTTTGGTCTCTTTCAGTTCTTCGGCTGTGCCGTTGAACATGATATCCGTGATGCGAAATCCGAGGATCTCGTTCGCTTTTTCAAAGAGGGCTTTTGCCTGCTCATTGCTGTCATACAGGTCCTTTCCCATGCCGGGAAACTGAGAACCCTGTCCGGGAAATATATATGCAGTTGCCATGGGGCAAAAATAGGTATTTAGTAGTGGGTAGTGGGTAGTGAGTAGTGAGTAGTGGGTAGTGGGATGAGTGGGAGTGGGAGTAGGATTGGGGAGTGGGAGTGGGAGTAGGAGTGGGGAGTGGGAGTGGGGAGTAGGAGTGGGAGTGGGAGTGGGAGTGGGAGTGGGGGTAGTGAGAGGTCAGAAGTCAGAAGTGAGTGGTGAGTGGTGAGTGGTCAGAGCCTGGTGCATACAAAGCTCACCTCTCACTTTCCGCCGGAGGCGGAATGCACTTTTTACTCAAACTCAGAACTCACACGCATCGCTCTCATCCGTGCAGCGATGCACCGATCAGATTGATGAACTCGCTTCTGGTCTCTGATTTCTGGAATTCGCCGGTAAAGGCAGAGGTGGTGGTCACGCTGTTCTGTTTCTGCACACCACGCATCATCATACAGAGATGATTGGCCTCAATGACCACTGCAACTCCCTGTG
>JAGQPK010001452.1 GCA_020426755.1 Planctomycetales bacterium | reverse complement strand
CCTGCCAACGCTTTGATAAAAGGCGTTTTTTGCTTTCCCGGGGAATTGATTGACGTCATGGCACCGGGCTGCCCGCTCTCCCAGGCTGGGGAAGCATCGCCGCCAGCAACTCCCCGAACACTCCCCCGGCACAAGGAGGCCTGCCATGACCATCGTACTTGACGACAGGAAGCTCTTCACCGACGGCCACCACCATGCTCAAAACCGGGTCAAGATCGCCGTCAAGGATGTGAACCTGTGGTACGGCCATGGCGAAAAACATGCGCTGAAGGACGTCAATCTCGACATCTACGAGCGCGAGGTAACGGCGTTCATCGGTCCGTCGGGCTGCGGCAAGACCACGCTGCTGAAATGCCTCAACCGGATGAACGACGAAATTCCCGGCGTGGTACTCGAAGGGTCGATCACCGTCGACGGCAAGAACATCTACGACCGGCATTTCGAGGCCTGCGAATACCGCCGCCGCTTCGGCTGGGTGGCGCAGGTGCCCAACCCGTTCGCCAAGTCGATCCATGCCAATGTGGCCTATGGCGCGCGCATCCACGGGGTCGTCAACGGCCGCCGGCAGATGGACGGGCTGGTGGAAGACTGCCTGCGGCGGGCAAACCTCTGGGAAGAGGTCAAGGACAGGCTCGATGAGTCGGCGCTGTCCCTTT
>JAGQPK010001451.1 GCA_020426755.1 Planctomycetales bacterium | reverse complement strand
GATCTGTCCGGAGTCTGTGAACACGCCGCTGCCGTTGTTGACCCAGACGCGGTTAGCCTGGTTGTTATTGGCCACAAAGGCGTCGAGGTCGCCGTCGCCGTCCACGTCGCCCAGACTCACGTCTTTGCTATGTTGATTCCCCAGGGATTGGCCGCTATCGGTGAAGCTGCCCAACCCGTCGTTGAGCCACACCCGGTTGGCTTCGCCGTTATTGGCCACGAACGCATCGAGATCGCCGTCGCCGTCCAGGTCGCCCAGGCTCACGCCACGGCTGAAATGATTCCCCAATGCCTGGCCGCGATCGGTGAAGTTGCCCGCCCCATCGTTGAGCCAGACCCGGTTACTACCGTCGTTAGCGACGAAGGCGTCGAGGTCGCCGTCGCCGTCCACGTCACCCAGGCTCACGCTCAGGCTACTTTGATTGCCCAGGCTCTGGCCAGAGTCCGTGAAGTTACCTGCGCCATCGTTGAGCCACACCCGGTTGCCCTGGCTGAACGAATTGGCGACGAAGGCGTCGAGGTCGCCATCGCCGTCGACATCGCCCAGACGCACGTTTTCTTTGTGTGATTCGCCCAAACCCGGGATGTAGTTGCTGAACGTGACGACGCTGTCATGGTGCCAGACCTGGTTACTACCGTAGTTAGCGACGAAGGCGTCGAGG
>JAGQPK010001450.1 GCA_020426755.1 Planctomycetales bacterium | reverse complement strand
GTTCTCCTCGACGAAGTGTTCACGAAAATGCACACACTGGCAGGCATGCTGCAAGTCGGGACTCTGCGCCAGTTCGAGGTCGTGCGTGGAGATAGCGCCAATCGCGCCGTGACTCAGCAGATGTTTCATTACACGGACTACGGCGACGTGCCGTTCGCGCGAATTCGTGCCAAGCAGGATCTCGTCCAGCAGATAGAGCAAGCGGCGGTCGACACGTTGCTCGGTTTCCACCGCCAAGTCGACAATCTCCTTCAGCCGACGCAACTCAGCCATGTAGAACGAAACTCCGTCCTCCAACGAATCGTCAATCCGCATGCTCGTCGCAACAACCAACGGCGGCAGTGAGCACTCGCGCGCGCAAACTGGAGCTCCCGTCTGCGCTAGAATCACATTGGTTCCGATACTGCGCAGCAACGTGCTCTTGCCTGACATATTTGAGCCGCTGACAAGTAAGAACGTCTCCGGCGGTCCTAGAGTGACATCGTTTGATACGCGGACTTGTGAGCGAATGAGCGGATGACCGAGTTGCACTCCGGTGAACCGCACGAGTGCCGGATCAACTGTCGGGAAACACCATTCGGGTTCGTCATGCGCGACAGCTGCCAAACTGGACAACGCTTCGAGTTCAGCCAGCACGGCGAACCATGCGGGCGCTGTCGCG
>JAGQPK010000144.1 GCA_020426755.1 Planctomycetales bacterium | reverse complement strand
ACTCTCGATCGATTGAGAGCTTGAGTCCGGTTGTGAATGTGAGGCGGAGTCGTTCGTTGTGCGGGAACTCACGTATCAACAGCCCCACGGCGGCGGCTGGATCCGGGCAACCGATCAGGGCCAAGCGATCTTGCAAACGAAGGATCTGCAGAATTTCCTGCAGGGGGATCGAGAGTGGCGATACGGCACGCGTGCCGACAGAGATGGCCGTGTCCGGCAGTTCGACTTGCGGTAACACATCGTGCGTGACGACGTGTAGGCGAAGATGCCCTAATAGTTGTGCGGTGCGTGCCAGGGCCATCGGATTGTTGTCGTAGCCGGCCCACTGTTCGGTGCGTAGCAAGAGATAATGAGTGAAGACCTGCAGACCACCTCGGCGGCTATACTCCGGGCCTCCGTACACAGTTCGTGAGACGGCTTGCCAATTGTCGGTCAGCGCGTGGTAGTTGAAGCTCTCCGCATTTGCAGCCGAGGACGTCAAGGACGCGTGGGACGGTCCCCATTTGATCAAGGCTCGCAGCGCATTCTCGTCGAGCCCTTGGGAGGCGGCAACGAGATGATAGCCCTGCGACTTGCGCGAGCGGGCGGATGTGAAGACGGCTTGCTCAACTAACACTGGGACGGCTCGCTTACTTCTGAAGGATGATCCATTCCAGTGGCTCGGTGATCCCGCGCGGTTCGATGTGCAGCGGGATCTCCATGAAATAGCCACGATGATCGGCGAACATCGCTGAAGAGCCGACCACGCCAGCGGCGAAGAAGCGGAAGTTGCTGAAGTTGCGTTGCAGGAACTTCGCAAAGCCCGGCATGTTGTCCGTCGCAAATTGCTGCGGATCCTCCATCGCCTCGGGGCAGCTATCCGTCTTGGTTAGCACGATTGCGATCGGGATTTTCGTTTTCTTTTGGCCTACGAAGCTGGCTTTGCCGGTCCGCAAGCTGTGAATGTAGGAGGCCATCTTCATACCGAAGAAATCTTCATCGCGTCCCGAGTCGCGTACACAGAGCGAGTCGATCAACAGGATGATGGCCTTCGATTGGTGGACGACGCAACTGATGGCGCGATGCGTGCCTGGATGTTCCAGTTCGGCGGCGATCGCTTCGCCGGCGAAATCGGGTGTGACGACATCCAAGAAGTTCTTACGTTTCGCGCAGGTGCTGACTTCGCAGTGTACCCATTGCCAGCCTTCTGCTTCCGACGGCGTCTTTTCCGGGAAGCGACGGCTTTCGAGTGCACCGATTGTGTGCTGTTGAATGGAAACGCTGAATGAGTTGTTGGGCAGTCCTTGGATGCCCCGTACGCCTTTACTCAGCACATCCAGCAACATACCGATGTAAACCGTCTTGCCGGCACCGCTGGCACCGAGAACTGAAACGAAGTTAACCGGAGTGCCGCGCTTGGCCGACGTACGTGAGAGGTCGAGCGGTGCGCGGCAGTGGCTGCAATAGCCGGTATTGCTGAACGATTCCTGAGTGCAGCAGACACAGGTCACTCGGCCCGTCGAATCAAGGAATCGCGTTGACTGAATCAGTTGTTCTGTGGCGTTGCTCATGATTGCGTTTCTTCGTCTATAAAGGCAAAGGGGTCAGGGGAAGCAACGGCCAGTTGTTCGGCCGAAATGCAACAGCGGAAGCCCAAGTTCGGGCCGCGGAACAATAGAGTTTGACCGGAACGGAATTGCGCGGTGGCGTGACTGGCGAAGTACGTGTCGAACGCGCCGCCACGGATTTCAGCCAGTGGAGCTTCCGTCAGAATGCGGTCGCCAGTGGTGCTGGCGTCACATTCCAGTAACGAACTGGTCCATTCCCAGACGTTGCCGATCAATTGGTAAATTCCATTGGGCGTGCAGCCGGCATAGTAGTCGGTGACTGCAACGGTCTTGCCGATGCCACTATTCCATGTGTTGCAACGAGCCGGATCGAACGAATCGCCCCAGGGATAGCGACGATGTCCGGCGTTGGCCCCGCCAGCCCAGACCGCGGCCCATTGCCATTCGGCAGGAGACGGCAATCGCTTGCCAATCCAATGTGCGTAGGCATTGGCCTCATACCAGCAGATTCCTGTGACCGGATGGTTTTCCTTTCCGGCGAGCCAGGTTCCGTCGACCCAATCACGCGGTCCGGGATTGCCCGTCGAATCGACGAACTGGAGCACGTTCGAGAGAATCTCGGTCGGCCACAGATGGTCAAGCACGTAGCCGCCAGCCGATACGAACTGCGCGAACTCGGCATTGGTCACGCAATAGCGATCTAGGTAGAGGCTTGCGACTGGCGTCGCCTGAAACGCTGCACTCGCGGCAACGTCGCAGAATGATTCCGGGTCGGTCGCGGCGAGGAGCACTTGACCGTCAGGCACGAGGGCCATGTTGTCACGAACGGCCTTCCACGCGCGATCGAGTTCATCGTCGCTCGCTTCGACAGCATCTTGAGTCAGCATGCGGCAATAGTCCAAGGGACCGTTGCTACGTGCTTCGGTGGCATGTCCACCCGCAGCATGTTCAGCCGTGGCAGTCGAACCGGTCGACTTACCCCAAAGTTTTGAAATCAAAGTCACAACGTGTCTCCCGTTACGAAAGCTCTCTCACGTGTATCGAACCTGTGTGCATCCGCTCCGGCGGTTCAGGGTTTTCGCCGTTGACGTGCGTGTTCCAACATTTCACGCCGTAGTTGTTGAAATTGGTTACGAGCGGCGGTGCCACCCGAGGCATCAGCCGGACGGTTTGTCGACGAGATTGGGCTCAACGACGAATCGCCGGTTGTGGTAGGCGGCGCCGCTGTCGGAATGGATCCCGAAAGTTTGCCTGGCAGCCGTTGCTTCATCAGTTCCCGTTGCTCATGTTCGATTTTGCCCCAGGCTTCGAGTAGCCGTTGGGCTTCTTCATGCAGTCGCGCCCGTTCCTGATTCTTCTCGTCTTCCCATTTCGATCTGGCGCGTTCGAATTCGCTCCAGCCTTCTTCCAGTGATCCGCTGTTCTGTGAAACGGGTGCGTTACAATGGGCGATCTCGTCTTCCAGCCGCTCGATTTGCCGGAACAGAAACAATTCGATCTGCGATGCCACCACGCGCAGGCGGTCTGCTTCCTGTTCCAACGGCTGACCAGCTACTTGGCTGTTTGCGGCTGGCGACTGCCAATTGTATGAATCGTTGGTAATCGCCGATTCAGGATTCGCGTTACTGATGGTCATGCGTGCGGTCTTCTTTGTTAAACAGCCGGGCAACAGCGTTTTCGCTTGCAGGCGTTCGTCGAATTACCTATGCGTTGAATCTCAGTCGGTGTCGGTGGGGCCGTCGAGGCGCCGCCAGAGGTCGGCGATGCGTGATCCGAGTGTCGGTTTGCGCTGGGGCGCGTCTCGACTTAACTCTTCCTCATGAATCTCCTTCAGGGTTTGACGAAATGCATGAAATCGTTCATCTGCTTCGCAATGTCGCTTGTTGTCCGTTGTTGTGTTCTCTTCCTTGGCACTCGTGCGGGCTACCTCGGCGCGTTCCCGTGACAACGCAGCACGTTCTTGTGCCAATGCCAACCGTTCTGCTCGAACAGCTTCCTCAATTTGTTCACGAGCGTATGATTCGGGCGACCGCTCCTTGAGTGTCGCTATCTCTGCTACGGCGGTCTGCGTCGCTTGGCGTGATCTTTCCAATTCCTCCTTCAGTTGGTCGAGCTCACTACGAAGATCTGCGACGACGGTTTCCTGTAAGCGTCGAGTGTCTTCATCCGAATGTTGAGCTTGGAGATGTCGATCCGCGATGTCGCGTTCCTGTCGCAACTGTTCGATGCGTTGACTGAGCACAGACTTCTCCGCGTTCCATTCCTGCTCACGTGTAGCGACACGTTGTTCGAGTTCACCAATCCATCTTTCGATCTGACTGCGCTCTTCCTCTTGATGGCGAACCAGCTCCTGCTCGGCCCGCAGCAATTCCTCCAACGCTCGCGTCCGCTGATCGTTGCGTTCGAGTTCGTCGAGCAACGACTCTAAACGCGCGACGAGCTTTTCAACTTCCACCGAGTCAGTGACTTCCTGGCTGGATGTGAAATTATCGTCAGCCAGATCGGCCAATTCGGCCAGTTGCCGATCGCGTTCAGTCAACTCCGTTTGCAGGCATTCGATTTCGGCACGCAGGATATTCACCGTTTCCGCATCGAACACCTCATGTTGAGGCGGACGTTGGGTTGGCGCAGGACGGGATTTCGCCGCGGCCGGCTTGGGTGCCGGTTGAGGAGCTGCCGGCGGCGGTTCCGTCGCCGCGGTGGGTGTGTCCGGTATGCTGGAGGCGGTAGGCGGCGTTGGGTTTTCTTCTCCGGGCGGCGTCGACTCAGCGGTTGTCTTGATTGTTGTCGCGGCGGTAGGTGCGGTCGGGCAGGGTGCGGGATCTTCCACTGTGAGTGGCGATCGCGCTCCGGAACCGCAACAGGAATTTACTTTTGGGGGCGCGGCTTGCGGGGCCGAATTGTCACTGCGGATAGCCAGGATAAACTCACCGATTCGCAAATCGGTGCCGGGCTGCACGGTCGCTTCATCTTCAATCCGTTCGCCGTCGACATAGGTGCCTAGTTGAGAGCACCAGTCCTGCACTTCAAATTCACCCTCGCGTAGACGCAGCAGGCAATGAATGGATGCAATTTTCGGATCATCGAGCCGCACGCCACAGTTTGCGCCGCTGCCCACCATGAGCGTGCCGCCGTCCGCCAACTGATACTCGCGGCGACCTCCCTTAGGATCGATAACAGAAATGCGAACTTGTTCGAGGGTGCTTGACGCGGTGCTCATCGAAAGGATCTCGCTACATGGTTGCTACGCGTAAGTCAGGAAACGATCGGATCCACTTAGGTCGACGCGTCACACGTTTCCGGAACCGATTGCACAGCTTCCAGTAGTTCCTCAATTGTGTAGGGACGCTCTAGTGCTTGGAACGCTTGTGACAGTGATACGTCAGCCGTGCCGGGGGTTCCTAAGGCGAGCCAAGCGACATCCGAAAGTTGCTGACCGTAGTCACGCCAGACTTGCTGTCCTACTTCCGTGTCGACGGCTACCGCGATAACGTCCGGCACTTGTCGCTTCAGAAGTAGTTGGAAGGAGAGTCGATCGCGTACCACTTTAAGCACACACGGGCATTCGGCGTCTTGCGCGACTTCACGCAGCTTCAGTGTCATCTGTGGCTCCGTTTCCAGGACGACAACCTTGACGCCCGCACGTACCTCCTTAGCCTCCACGAGGTCGGCCAGCACGAATGCATGGAGTGCTCGCGCGATTTCACCCGGTTCACCCTCGAGCGAATCAGCCAGTTCCGTCAGGGGTGTTGGCGAGTTGAGCTGGCCCAGCAGCTTTTGGTGTTGTGCCGAGAGTCCAGCGCGGTCCAGGTTCTGTCCTCGCATCGCCTTACGGCTGAACACATGCCGCGTATCGTAGACCGGAGTGCTGCTCGGATCAGCCAAACAACCTTCCACCAACAATGCGGCGACGCTGATGTCGAGTGCCAAGCGATCGTGCAAGGCCGGCGGGCGACGCTTCGTTTCGAAGCGGAACGTGTTCAGCGGCGTTTGGAAGCAAGCCATCAGCAGGACTGCCGCTTGATGACGTAACAGTTTTTGCAGTAGGCGCGGGTCCAAAACCTTATTGTCCAATAGTTGGACGAGTCCGTCGACTTGCGTACAGGATCCACCGGCGACCGTTAGCCGCAAGACGGGTCCAAGATCACGGAGCGCTTCCGGCAATTTTTCGATCAGCTCTTCAGCGTTCCAGCCGCTGGCAGTAATCGCTTGAATGCGACCGCGGGCGACATGGATCCAAACGCGTTGAGATTGACCTTCAAGTTCCAGCACACCTTCTTGCTGACAGTTGTTCAAGAAGTCGAGAACGGCGCGCAGATTGAATTCGCCGAATGTCCCCGATAGGGCCACATCGCCTAACGGATTGATGATCTCGGGAACTGCTGTTCCGTCGCGTTGAGAATCAACGATCATGGCTGCCGTGTCCAACGCGTTGGACACCGTGGTCAGCAGCAACTCGCTGGTGTATGGCTTCGGCAGCATGTCGACCACATTCGGGCAGTCGGCATATTCGACGTACGCCTTCTTGCGTAGTGTCGAACTAGCGATCACCGGAATGTTCTTGAGGAGGTCGTCCGCTAGCAATTGTTCGCAAACTTCGACGCCGGTTGTACCTGGAAGCTGATGGTCCAGGATGATTAAGTCCGGTAAAACGTCTGCCGCGCGGGCGACGCCATCTTCGGCGTTGGGCGCCAACACGACGACATAACCGGCGGGGCTGAGCGTGGAGTCGACCAGGCGACGAATCGTTGCGCTGTCATCGATGACCAGAATCTTCTTCTGACTCATAGGGAGTCTACCTTTCCTGCTGCTGATTCAAACGGTCGACCGCTTGACTCACGATCGCTTCTGAAACCGGTTTGGTGAGATAGTCAGTTACTTTGAGTTGTTTCGCCTGCTGCCGGAATTGTTCTTCGCCTCGACTGCTGACGATGATGAACGCAGTTTGTGAGTCCTTGTTGGAGCTGCGAACTTCTCGTAGCAATTCCATGCCGCCCATGTGTGGCATTTCAAGATCACTGAAGATTAGATCGTAGTTTGTGTCCTTGAGGCGACGAACCGCTTCAAGACCGTCACTTGCTTCATCGATTTCGTAGTCGTAGCGGGATAAACTCCGCACAAGGGTGCGGCGGCTACTTCTTGAATCGTCGACAACTAACACACGCTTGCGCTGACGCGTTGAGCGCGACTCAGGCGGCGCATCCTGGTGATCGTTGCCAATTGGGCTGAAGTGCTTCGATAGACCGTGCCTGAGGATTTGCTTGCTGTCGAGAATCAACATGATGTCGCCGGTACCCGACAGAGTGACTCCCGAAAGATACGGTTGTCGTGCCATCATGTTTGGCAACGGTCGTACGACAACTTCCTCCGGCCCGATAATCTCGTCGACCAAGATGCCCAATCGCAATTCTTCATCGACCGAATTGTCAGTGTTGCCGTCAACGGGATTCGGCGTGTGAGAAACAATCAGCAGGGCAGGTTGATCGGTTGAGTTGGATTCGACCTGTGAGAAGAGGCGTGTGAACCGAGTGAGCGGGAACTCCGACGTGTCGACGGAACGCGGATCACCCGCATACTTGATCGACTGAGTTGGAATCGCAAACTCCTGCTTGCCGGAACGGAACACCATCACGTGTTCGATCACCGAATGCAGTGGAATCAGCAGTCGCACGGATGTGCCGTGGCCCGACACCGAATCGACTTCAATCCAACTGTGCATCCGTTCGAGTGCCGTCGCAACCACGTCCATACCGACGCCGCGCCCCGAGATCTCACTCGTTTCAGTTTTTGTGGAGAATCCAGCATGGAAGATGAGTCGCGCGAGCTCCGGGCGGGAGATGGGGCGTTCGGGTGAAATCAAACCCATCTCCACACCACGCCGGCGCAAGGCATCGTAGTCCAGGCCACGGCCGTCATCCCGGACGGTGATGACGAGCATATTCGAGCTGCCGTGCGCCTCCAACGTGATGGTGCCAGTTGGCGCTTTACCTGCAGCGGTGCGGCGATCTTCCGGCTCAATGCCGTGACTGACGGCGTTACGCACGATGTGCAACAGCGGTTCGTAGAGCTGCTGCAGTAAAGATGATTCAATGCCCACTTGTTCGCCCAGCAACTGTAGGCGTACCTTCTTGTTTTCAGCTCGGGCAGCATCGCGAATGGACCGCTGTAGTCGTTGAAAGAGTCCGCCGATCGGGACGCGGCGCAGTTGAATCAGCTCTTGCCGGAAGTTGCGAATGAATCGCGACATCGCGGTCGTTTCTTCCGAGACGGGTTCGTACAGCTCACGTAAGCTGCCGCCCAACTCCAGCAAGTCGTTGGCGATTTCAGTTAGCGAGCTCACACGCTGCTTGAGCAAAGCACCACGCAAAGGAGGATTGTTTTCATTCGTTGGCGTGGCATGACCCGCGTGAGCATTCGAAATGGTCAATGCGGTCGAGTAATTCTCTTCGTAGGCTCGCAATCGGGAGACGCACGTCACAAGTTCACTGTGTACAGACTTAAGTTGTTCGACGCGCGAATCCCGACGATTGCGAAGCATGACCAATTCGGCCAACATATCCATCAGGCGATCGAGCTGTGTTGCCTTGACGCGAACTGAATCCTGTGACGACCCCGAGGTATCGACGAAGCGTTCCCCGCTGCTGGGAGTGCTGCGGGATGATGAGACCGCGTTGCTCGCGTTGGACGCGGCGCTCGGAGTTGCAGCTGTGGAGGGTTCTGGTTCAAGGCAACAGTTGACTTGGGCGCGCACGGCATCGATCGCTTGGAAGATGCGTTGCAGTTCAATTGGGCCTGAGTTATCGCAGGCGGCCTGCAGATCGTCTTCGACTTGATGCAGGAACTTGGCAAGGTTGTCGAGCCCGACGCTGCCGGATGCACCCTTAAGCGTATGCAGCTCGCGGCAAACTTGATGCAACGGTTGCGCGTTGGTTGGGTCGGATTCGTAGGCCAGCAGACAGCCTTCGATTGACGACAGTCCACGCTGTGCGTCGTCCAGAAACGCGTCGCGAATTTCTGGATCGTTCAACACAACGGCCTCGAGTTCGTGGGCAGCTAGAGTGCCGCCCTCGAGTTCTCCGGAGAAGTATGCAGATTCGCGACCTTCGTCGTCATCGCGCTGACCTGCCGTTAAGTGAGCGGTTGCTGACTCGCTGACTTGCGGAGTATTGCGATCGACAAGTGGTGGCTGCGATGGCGAAGGTGATGGTTGTTGCGCCGCACTGAATGACGCCAGTCCGCCGAGTGAGCTGAGGATGAGATCGATCTGGGCAGGACTCGATGGCTCCGTCGTCTCATTGGCAGGCAGCCCAACGATTGGGGCGGACGAGTCCGTGGGTTCATTGGGCCAACTATATTCGTCGGCAATGCCATCAGTGGGCTGTTCTGCGATCAGTTCGAGGCACTCGCCCCAGGTAGTGTCGATCTGATCGAGAATGGCGGAACGTGTTTCGGTGGCGCCGTCACTACCTTCCAGCCCTTGCTGCAGGCAGTTTGCGCCGTCGTTGACTAACGACAAGAGTTGCGTTGCTTCGTCACTATCAGCAAATTGTGGGAGCAATTGGGTCAGTTGTGAGAGACGCTCACCCAATTTGGCCCAGTCCGGCTGAGAGGCTTCGCGGGCGGCTTCGGCGATACTGCGAAATTGGTCGGCAGTGTCCGCGATCAGCGCGACTGCGTCAGCGTCTGAACGTTGCGATTGCCATTGTTGCAGCCCGTTATGAATGCGGTCGAACGCGTCGCACAGCGTGAGAGTTATTTCCACGGTTTACCTCCTAGGCCGGTTGCATGGCGGGTGCCAACGGGTTCAAATCGCCCGGCATGTCCGGTTCGGCGTAACCGAGCTCGCCGCCGTGCATCAGATCGTCGCGGCTGCAGTCTCGCAGAGGCTGCAAGGAGACGGCGAATTGACGGGCGAGCTTTGTGAGCGAATCGGTTGTCAGAATCGCTTCGTCGGCGCGGCGTCGACTGGTGCGTGCCACGTTCGAGATGCGTTCAACGGCCAAGACCACGTCTTGTGTCAATTGAAGCTGTAATAAGGTGGCTTGGCTGATTTCCCCAACTTGCTCGGCGGAGTGTGAGGAGACTTTGCTGATCTGTTCCAGAGCTTCACCGGCCTGATTTACGCGCGAAACTTCAGCTTCCACCTCCTCTCGTTCTTCCG
>JAGQPK010001449.1 GCA_020426755.1 Planctomycetales bacterium | reverse complement strand
GAATTCGACATCTTCAAACGAGTCGGCTTGAACGGTGTGTTTTTCGGCGAGTCGATCGCGGGGGGCAAACTGCCGAACTTGACCTACATGGTCGCCCATGAAAGCATGGCGTCGCATGATCGTGCATGGAAAGCCTTCTCCGAAGACGCGGGGTGGTTACAAGTTAAAGAGCTGGAACGATACAAAGATACCGTCTCGCACATCATCAAGACCTACCTCAAGCCCACCGCTTACTCGCAGATCTAACGATTCCCTTGAGACGATCGTCACGAACACTCAGTAGGCGCGCACGCACGGCTTGCGCGCGGCCAAAACGAGCGACGCGAGTGAGTTCGCCGAACGGCGTTAGCCGCGGTTCTCACTGTCGTCCGTGCCAATGGTCGGGTCACACCGACACGAACGCGTTACGGCGAACGAACTCCCTCACACGGTTTCATTCGCCGATTATCTCGCCGCGTTTGAATCCCGCCGCACGTAGCCAGACCATAATCCGCCAGGACGCAAGGCAGAACAAGCTCCGCGTGTTCTGGGTAGGGCTGCTACTGCTGATGTTGGTCGCGGGCTGCAGCGGTAGCGCATCAGCGCCTCCCTCGCCTAGTTCGGAAAGGCCGGGAACTCCTAGCGTTCCGAACAGTGCCCATGGCGCTATTACGTCGACACCA
>JAGQPK010001448.1 GCA_020426755.1 Planctomycetales bacterium | reverse complement strand
CCTTGTCAGACTTGCGTAGTACTCAGAATAACTTCATGAGTGTTTGGCTGAACTACTATGCGAACCGAATTCGTCTGGCCCGTGACACCGGCATGATGCAGCTTGATGACGGTGGCTTCTGGATCGACGTGCCGGTCGGGATGACCGAGGAGCTGCCGGCCGAGGAGGAACCGATTCCGCCGCCGCTGCCGAAGGAATGGGTCGAGCAGGCGTTTGACGGCGAGTCTGTGCCGGAACCGCTGTTGCTGACCGATCCTCCCATGCCACCGATCGACGGCGTGGAAGCGTCACCGGCTGAGTAGCAGAGCACCAGTCGAGAATCTCGTGCTCGTGCTCGTGCTCGTGCTCGTGCTCGGAGAGATCGGTGCATTCTGTGAATTAGTTCGCCGCAAGGCGCCAGCCCAATGGCACTCAGTTCAGATAACAGGGCATCGATGCAGACGAATCGGACACCGGTGCTGACGACCAGGGCATCGGTGCAGACGAGTCGGGCATCAGTCCTGACGAAAGCGTATCCGTGCTGACGAATAGGGCATCGGCACGGAGTAATCGGGCATCGACGCCGATGCATTCTTGGTATATGTTCCGGGGCAACGCCCCAGCCGATTGCCTAGCCCAGTCCGCAGGGCTGGGACCTGACGACCAGGACACCGGTGCTGACG
>JAGQPK010001447.1 GCA_020426755.1 Planctomycetales bacterium | reverse complement strand
GACGTGCTGGGCGAGACGATCGAGATCCATTCGTCGGAGCAGGGGCCGGCGCGCGGCGCGGCGATCTTAGGTGCCTTGGCGGCACAAGAAGCAAGTGGCTACGGCAGCACACAAGAACTGCTGCGCGGCATCGCTAATCGGTCCAGCGAAACCAACACGCTTGTGTCGCCATCTCTGCACGCGGCAGAATACGTGACGCTCTATCAAGCGTACCGTCAGCGCGCGGAAGAAGTTGGAGCGCCGAAGGCGTAATCGCCAACGTTCGCATCAGCATCGCTCGCCGTAACGGGGGCATAGTTCGCCGTAACGCGCCAGCGTCGGTTTGTCCCGGCGCTGAGTTTGAACGTTAACGAGAACCGCGGCTAGCGCCTTTCGGCGAACTAACGAGCGTGCGCGACTACATAGTTACGCAAGTTCAATTTGAACTAGCGACGACGGGCTCGCAACAATCCCAGCCCACCGAGCAGCATCAGCACGACGCTGGCGGGCTCCGGCACGGCGGCAACCGCGGCGATCGGGTCTTGTTCATAACCGCCATTCGAGAAGGCTGCCACGAAGTCGCTGCTGGTGAACAAACCGTCGCCGTCCCAGTCGCCTTCCGCCCAAGTCGCGGCAGCGCCCGTTTCGTAAGCGCCGACCGTGAAGGCGGCGACCAAGTCACCGCTGTTGAAA
>JAGQPK010001446.1 GCA_020426755.1 Planctomycetales bacterium | reverse complement strand
CAACAAATCGACCACCGGTTTGAGCGGCTTGACAATCTTGTAAATCGTCGAGAACGTGTCACCGAGAAACGATTCGAACATCGAACCGACGTCCAACGTCACGTTCTCCAGCACGACGTTGGGCGAGCCGATGTCGATCTTCGACGGCCCACTCGTAGAGATCGAAATGTCTGCCAACTGTTGGTCATAGCGAATTGTCGTCGTGACTGACGGCAAGAAGTCGCCCGCCGTCGTAGCGATCCGAGCAAACAGATCGGCCTCGGCGTAGGCACTGGCATTCATCACCACGGACAGCGATTCGCCCAACCGCCATTGACCGTCGTTGTTGCCGTCCTTCATATCCAGGCCGAGATGGCCACGCAGGCCGCTGCCGCCGTCCTCGTTGACGTCGTCGAATTCCATCTTGAGGAACCCCAGCGTTCCTTCGGCATGGAAGCCAGTTTCCAGAATGGCCTGCACGTCAAGCGCGATCTCTTCGCCAGCGGCGTTGATGCCGCTCGTATCCAAGAACACGCCAAACTGCGGCGTGCCATTCGTCGAAATGTTGCCGATCCCCAACCCAATCCCCATCGCATAGCCGACGTAGGTATTGATATTGCCGTTGATCGCCAGATTGACGCCCGGGATACCGGCACTAAAGTCGATCGGGATGTCGCCGTCGACCAACGTGCCG
>JAGQPK010001445.1 GCA_020426755.1 Planctomycetales bacterium | reverse complement strand
CAACCAGCCACACGCACAGGACGAGATAAGACGTCGTTGATGTTCGAACTGGCGCACGCACCAGGTGCGCTGGCGGACTCCATGAACATCTTCAAACAGAACCAGCTGAACCTGACGTGGATCGAATCATTCCCCAAGAAGGGATCACAGAACGAGTATCTGTTCTTCGTCGAATTAGAGGGCCACGCGGACGACGAAGCCGTACGCAAGGCAATCGATGAACTAACGGCGACTGCGGAACGAGTCGAGATCCTCGGGTCTTACCCGCGCGTCGGTGCGATTCGCGGGGTGTAGAACGGCTGTCGCGCTGTCGAGTTTTCTAGTTCGCCGAAAGGCGCCAGCCGCGGTTTCTAGTTCGCCGAAAGGCGTTAGCCGCGGTGCTCGCGAGATTTGAACGATCAGCGCCGGGTCAGAACCGACGCCAACGCGTTACGGCGAGCTGCGCAAGGACGACTTACTACGCGTGAACGATTTACTACATGCATCCAAGCACGGCGAACGCGACTACTCAAGCGTGTCAAACGGCGAGTCATCATCGTCGGCGTCGTCACTCCATACGGCATCAACGGCTGCGGCGATCGCGTTGGACGCTGGCGGGGCAGGGCGTGCCGCCAAGGCCTGTGTCGATACGTACCCACCGACCGTGAAGACGTACACGAAGTCGCGCGAATCGAATTC
>JAGQPK010001444.1 GCA_020426755.1 Planctomycetales bacterium | reverse complement strand
TCGCACGCCACACCGACGCCAACCCCTGGTGACGAACGAGCTTGATCATCTTCTTCGCTCTTGAGACTGGAAGACGACGACGCTCTACCATTGTGCGGGTATCCGGCACGCTTGGCAATCGGTTAGTACGCGAGTTCGTTTCGGAGTGCTACCGTACGGCGGCACGAACTTTTGGAGTGCGGCCGCGCAGCTGCCGCTTTCAAACAGAGCAACCCGGCCGGACCAGCTATTGGCGAACTCGTTGTATTCGCCGGTGACGACGTCATCTTGGCATACTCACGGCGTGCCGAGGCGATGTTTCGCGATAGGAGGAGCCATCCTTCCGTGAGGCAGCCCTCTGTGCGGCAGCGTTCTGTGACTTCCGCAGCTTCCACGTCGACGGAAAAGCGATAGCTGCGCGATCGCACTCCAAAGTATCAGCGCGAACGATCACTTCTTCAGATACCGATCGCCGAATTCAAGGTAGGCGTGCCAATCGATGTCGGTCATATCGTGCTTACCTGGACGGATCTGGTAGCCAATACGATCGCCGACCAATTGATTCGTGGCTGGCAAATCATCTTGCTCGATACCTCGATACCCGAACAACGCATAGACAGGGCTAGCCAGCTTTGCCGCCAAAAACTCACCTCGTGGATCCGCCCAGCGATCGTCAACGGCACTGCATGCAACAACGGGAC
>JAGQPK010001443.1 GCA_020426755.1 Planctomycetales bacterium | reverse complement strand
GACAAGCTCGACCGTTTCCAAACAACATACCGACGTCTCCCGGTTCAGAACCGCGTGCGACCTTCGTAGGCGCCGCTATCAGTGTCAACGTTCAGAATACCCTCTCGTGATCAGCCAACCAGAATGAAATCGCTCATTTTGCACCGGCGCTCGCAATAGACGCGACTGGATTTGTGTTTCGATATTAATCTATTGCAAAACGATAAATAGTTGCTATGATACGATCACCGCGGGGCGAGGGCCCGGGTGCTTATCACACCCAGGTCGATCTCGTCGAGCCACGGAGCTTCGTTCGCCGAATGGTACTTGAGTTAGTTCGCCGCAAGACGCCAGCCGCGGTTCTCGGCGTGGCAGACCCAGCGCCGGCACATAACCGACGCTAGCGAGTTACGGCGAACTACCGCACGGCCAGAGCTCCGCAGGACGCCGAAATTAGTTCACGAAACGATGCACTAACGGAATCACCAACACAAGTGTCGTACCCATGAAACGCAGCTCAATTATCTTTCTTCAGATCGTCATTGTGATGATCGGCCTCGCCGCTCTTGTTTTTTTGCTATGGGAGCCACAGGTCGAGGGCAGAAACAAGGACGCCACGCAATTTCAGATTTACTTCCAGGATCCATTCCTCGCACTGGTATACATCGGTTCCATTCCCTTCTTCGCGGCCCTCTACCAAACGAT
>JAGQPK010001442.1 GCA_020426755.1 Planctomycetales bacterium | reverse complement strand
ATCTCGGCACGCATCGAGATCGGCGTTTCAAACGAATGCAACAAGATCTCCCGCAGCCGTTCCCCCAATTGTGTCGTCCCGGGATCGCGGCAAAGCGTGACCGCATGCCCTTGCGCCTCCAACCATTGCTGGAAGCGGACGATCTGCGTGCTCTTACCGGCTCCGTCCAAGCCGTCGAAGACAAAGAAGTTGGGAGTGTCGAGCGGTTGCGTCACGGCTATTTCATTTGGGCTGCAGGAAAGTTACCAACATAACTGGCCCCGACCGTTACGCAACCGCCGCAAGATCGCGGGGCTGGGAGTTATTTGGAGTGCGGCCGCGGAGCTGCCGCTTTCCGACGTTACGAAGCGGCACGAACAATGCCCGGTGTAGGAGTGCAAGACGGCCGCACACTGTGCTGACGCAAAGTCTTTGAAGGTCGGATTCCATCCGTTCGGCAGCATTGGGCCGCCGATAAAAGCAATAGCTGCGCGATCGCACTCCACGATCTATATGCGCTTGCGGAGCACGCTCGCCATCTGCTCACCGCGACTGATTCCACGCTGCCTGCGAATAACGCTCGCCCACCAACGCCGCCGTGCGTTCCCTGGGCCAATCCGTTAGCAAACCGCTGACGCCCCACGCAGTGCGCAATGCATCAATTAATTCGTTCCTCCGCGCCGGGAGATTCGTCAGAAATTCGCGATGCGGAC
>JAGQPK010001441.1 GCA_020426755.1 Planctomycetales bacterium | reverse complement strand
CTTCGGCGCCAATCCATTCCGCCAACACATCGGTATCGGTACGAGTGATCGCATCGAAAGACTGGAAGTCTATTGGCCAAAAACGGACCAAACACAAGTCTTCCAGGACGTGCCGATCGACTGTCTAATTCGCATCACGGAAGCTCAAGAGAAGTTTGCCGTTGTGCCGCTCAAACGCTTTCGGTTTGGCGGGCAAGCAGAGTGAATGTTGAATATCGAATATCGAATATCGAATGTTGAATATCGAATATCGAATGCATGGCCACGACCATTATCCGTGGCGACTTCGACCGGGTGAAGCTTTCCTTCGTGTGCTTCGTGCCTTCGTGGTAAGTGTCAGTGTCAGTGTCCCGTCAGCATTCAACATTCGATATTCGATATTCGATATTGCCGTGTGCGAAGTGGCTATTCGCGGACTTCACCGTGGTTGCGGAGCGCGAAGTTATGATGTCTCCTGGCCCATGCTTCTATCGTCGAGATCGGTATGGTACGGACGTGTCCATCTGCGTACCCGAAGTTCGAACCAGCTCCATGGCGTTGGAGTTCGAGCGTTTGCCGGAATGACGACATGAGTTGATCTGCTGGGGCGTTAAGGTCTTCGAACCAGGGGCACGGATCAAATGAGTCTGCGAACATCGTATCGGCTGCTTCGAGTAATACGATCGTCTTCGATGTCATTATGGGCACTCGCGG
>JAGQPK010001440.1 GCA_020426755.1 Planctomycetales bacterium | reverse complement strand
GTTGCTGCTGGCACACGCGGCGATCACCATTTTGTATTTCAGCACGCTCGCCTACTGGTCGCCGACTCCCGCCACACAGAATGCGTTGATCACCGCGTTAATCCTGGCGGTTCTGTGGATGTTGTATCTCGCATTCGGGATTGTATCGCTAGGCCTCACCGCTCATCGCACAAAGTTATTGCTGCAGAGTCCGCTTGTGATCGGCAACATGACGCTCGTCGCCTTGCGTAGTCTCTGGTCGACGCCCATGTCCGAATGGCAACGGACTCCGCGCGAGAAATCGTGACGCGTATTACGCGCTTCTGCTGTGAATAGTTCGCCGCAACGCGTTCTGAATTTGATTTCGGAATGCTGATTTCGGATTTCGGATTTTTGAACTAAGAAACGCTGAAACGTTGACATTTCCTTCCTCAATCAGAAATCAGAAATCATCATTCCTCAATCTTGTTTCAGCTTCCACTTCGCAACAACTGATTCGTAGATCGCAGACAGCTTTTCTAAGCGTCGGTCAAAGTTCAATTCCACTTCGACGCGCCGCCGTGCTGCTGCTACACGTTCAGCCGTCGCGGCAGCATCTTGCAAACAGCGTTGCACTGCGGCGCACCACGAACGCTCATCCCGTGGTGGTACGAGTAGCGCGTGTTGCTGATCGTGTATCAGTTCGCTCGTACCGCCGACGTCTGTCGACACAATCGGTA
>JAGQPK010000143.1:1352-9710 GCA_020426755.1 Planctomycetales bacterium | reverse complement strand
TCACGATTTTTGGCTCCGCGAGAACGCCTCCCGAGGCCCCTGCGTACGCGCAGGCCGTGGCCCTGGGCAAGGCAATGGCCGAGGCCGATTGGCTGGTGGTTACTGGCGCGGCTAGCGGCATCATGGAAGCGGGACATCGCGGGGCCGGCCGTGAGCACTCGATGGGTCTGAATATCATGCTGCCGTTCGAGCAGGATGCGAATCCCATCATTGCTGGCGACCCCAAGCTAGTGAATATGAAGTACTTCTTCACGCGCAAAGTGATGTTCGTGAAGGAGTGCGACGCGGTCGTCTGCCTACCGGGCGGCTTTGGCACGTTGGACGAAGCATTGGAAGTGCTCACGCTACTCCAGACTGGCAAACGCGACATCGTGCCCCTGGTGCTACTGGACGCGCCGGGCAGCGACTATTGGTCGTTCTTCCATGAGTTTGTCGTCAATCGCCTGCTGCGTGACGGTCTGATTTCGCGCCAGGATCTTTCGTTGTATCTGCTAACCGATCAACTGTCCGACGCGGTATCCGAAGTACTGAACTTCTATCGCGTCTATCAAGGCATGCGTTACGTGCGACGCAAGCTCTCGCTGCGGCTCGCCCGTCCGCTATCGGAACCCACCCTTACGCGTCTCAATCAAGAGTTCCGCGACATCTTGCAACAGGGTGACTTTCTGCAGCGAGCCGCGCTGCCTGAAGAGTCCGACGACGCCACACACGCAAATCAACCGCGGCTCGTCTTCCACTTCGACCGCCGTAGTCACGGGCGCTTACGTGAACTGATCAACGTGATCAACCTGGATGACGCAGGCGAGTAAGACCGCCGCGACCAGAAGGGCTACGTGTCATTGCACCACGTAATCTCGATGGTTCCAAGGCGGCTTGCAACGAATTGCTGAGGCAACGCTGATTACGCCTGAGCTGCAGCACGTGTTCGCAGCGCGACGCCAAGCTTTGCGATGACGTCATTGGCGTTCGCTTTGACTTCAGAGTATTGACTTGGGTCCTTGGCAAGTTTGTCCATCTCGCCGATCACTCGATCTCGCCAAAGCGTACAACGCTCTCGAAACCAAACTTGATTCGCTTCCGACAGTTGCGGGTGCTCGGTTGCGATCATTCGATTGCATCCGTCCCGAAACTCTCGTAGTGCGTTACTCAATTCAGACGGTGAAGAAAGGTCACGAGTCTTCCAATCCTGTTCAACAACGTCCGCGCAATGATTCAGGAACTGCGGCTCGGACATGCCGCTGGAACTGGCGAGCGCTCGATCAAACCCCCAGGGTGCCGGCGAGAACTTTCGCCAAGCCAGCAGCACCAGCCCCAGCATCGCGGCGACTGAGACGACCCACCTGACGAAGCGACGCCGAGTTGTTGAACCGGCTGCCGGTGACGTCGGCTGAGTGACCGATCTACTCAGCGTTGTGTCATCCTGACTTCCCGAGATCTGCCGCAGAATCGTCTCTGAGTTGCGTGCTAGGAATTGTTGTTGAGCATCCTCCAGTGGCACGGCGTTCCAATAGCTGCCACCTTCACTCAGCACTAGCTCCTGCAGGTCGAACAGCAGCGATGGTTGACGAAACAGCCGACCAATTTCTTGGTGGCTCAACACGGCCAGTCCTGACTGCAACACGTCTTCTCGACGGCTACCGAGAAAAGCGTCAATCGTCACTTCCGGTTCATCGCTCGGCTCCACAAACACTGGCAACTCATGAACCAGTTCCACAAGATTCATACCGACGATCTCTCGCTCTAGCCATACTGGCCAGTCTGCAGGATCGTCGGGAATGGAAAACAGTCTGAGGTTCATCGCAGTTTCGCCCGTACGCAATCGTGGATCGACTTCTTCGCTTCCGATGCGTACCGATAAATGGTGCCAACGCTCGCGACGTTGAGACGGGCAGCGATCTCTTCGTCACCAACTCCCTGCAGTCGCAGTTGCCACACTTGAGTTTTCTTGTTTCGGAGCGTCTCTAGACACTCTTTGGCCGCCGCCAGCGCGGGATTCAAGGTCGCGTGCTGGTCGTCCGCGACAGGTTCGTTCCATTCCCCCGCCAACGACGTCTCTCGAGCGCGACTCAGTTGGCGCTGTCGGTCAATCGCTTTTGATCTGGCAATGGCCATTAGCCACCCAGCCAAATTCGACTCATGTCGATACTGACTGCAACTCAGCCAAGCTTTTAGCCAAACCTCTTGACAAACGCTATCGATATCAGCAGACGCGCGACAGAAACGAGCGACCACGGCTGCCACGCGTGACGCATATCGCTTGTGGACGATAGCGAACGCCGACGCGTCGCTTGCCTGTTGGACACGTCGCCACAGCTCTTCGTCACTGAGCTCAACAAGCGAATCGGTGTCAGTAGTGGAGTGAGGGGTTGCCATGGCTTAAAGCTTATCGGCCCGCTTCGACAATACAAGTTGTCTCCGATTCAACTTTTCGCAAAGCGATCGAGCTTCTGTTTCTTCGCAGAACGCCTGCGTTTTCCGATCTCTCTTTTTTTTCGAAATGGTCGGGAAGGTTCCGAAATGCTCAGCGTTCTGTTGGTGTAGCGAGGCGAAATGGTCGCTCGCTCGAACCACAAAGCTCCTGCTTCGGCAGCAACTGCAATTTCCTTCACGACCCATTACAAGGAGACTTCCCATGACTCGCCGCTCACTCATCGCTGGACTCATCTTGGCAACCGGTTCCGTCTGTGGCTCATCGGCATCCGCCTGCGACCGTGTGCCCGTTACTCGCGTCTACCGTCAGGTTGTGCGTTCCCAAGTGGTCCACACGACGGCCCCGATCGTTGTCGAGAAGCACGTGATCGTCGAAACTTCGCCGCAACCCGTTGTCGTCGAACCCGCCGTGTTGGTGGCAACGCGACCAAGCTCACCGGCAGCGACCGCCGCTGTCCCGACGGCCGCCACCACTGCCATTCGGCTCCGCCCCGGTGCGACCTATCGCGTTGCTGCACGCTTCTTAGGCAAGGACGAAGGTGAAGTTGTCGTGAAGCTGGGCTCTATCATGCTTGATTGTGAAATCATCGAATGGAGCCCGAATCAGGTGACCATCGCAGTACCTCACGTGGCAATCAGCGGCGGTGCGGCCGGGAACTTAACGGTCTACCGAGCCGACGGCCAGCTAATCAAGCAGGTCAATGTTCAGGTGGCTGATCGCATCGAGATCGCGGAAGTCATTGAAACGCCTTCGCCATCAAATGAAACCAGCAGCGAGGTCACCGTTTCCTCGCTTGCTGCCCCACTCGGACCCATCGTCGAATAGTCTCGGAACGATGTCCCGCGAGGCCGCCCGCCATGGGCTGCCTCGCAAATGTTTCAACTTCTGTCGCTCATGTGCGACTTAATACGAAATCGTCGCATCGAAGTCTGGCTCGGCACAGTCGGCACGGCATTCGGCACAGTACGCGGTGTAGCATGTCGCGAGAATTCGACTATGCTGGGAGGCAATTTCCACCGCGGCGATTTTGTTTGGTCGCGAACTTCCACGAGCGTACGTTGCTGGCCGAGACGGCACACAACTCCTGCGTGACCCTGTACCGCTCTACTGGACACACAAGCACGACTCGACATGACCACCATTCACCGATCGCCGATCTTAGTTTGCGTCAATCTAGCTGTCCTGTTCTTAGCAATCTCGGGCCACACAGTCGCGGACGAAACGCTTGAACGACGAGCCAACGCCGAGCTGGCGCGCGGCGGCGTCACGGTACTAAGGCAGTACTGCAGCAAGTGCCACGGCCCCGATGTCGACTCCTCTGGCTCCAACCTTGATGTGACGAACGTCGCCAGCTTGGTCGAATCAGGTTTTCTCGACCTGAAGAATCCAGATGACTCGCCACTCTGGCAACGCATGTTGGCAGGTGAAATGCCACCGCTGGGCGAACCCCAACCGTCCGTTGCCGAAGGGGCGATACTGCGCAAATGGATTGGAGCAGGAGCACCGACTCCCGAGCGATCCGAGCGTAAACACGTAACGAACAACGACATACTGGCGGCAATCCTTGCTGACTTGCAGAGTTTGACGCCGGGGCAACGCACCGATCGTCGCTATTTTACGCTCGCAAACATTGCTAACCATCCACAGATCGATGATGCCGAATTGCGTCTACATGCTGCCGCTCTGTCGAAGGCACTCAACAGTTTGTCGCGGAGCGATGAGCTAGTGATTCCCACGGCGATTGAGGCGACCGGCACCGTCTTCGCGATCAACATTCGCAAGCTGGGCTGGACGGACGAGATGTGGCAAGCAATCTGCGCCGCGTATCCGTACGGCCTACATCACCGCCAAGTCCGCAATGAACAACAACGCCAACTGGCGCTGCAAATCTCTGAGCTCGTCAGCGAACCCCATCGCGACTCGCTGATCGCTCTTCGTGCTGATTGGTTCATAGTCACCGCAACACGCCCGCCGTTATATCACCTGTTGCTCGATATTCCTGCGACGCTGACGGAATTGGAACAGCGTATCGGCGTTAACGCACATCAGAACTTCATCGACAACAAACTTATGCGGGCAGGTTTTGCGGAAAGCGGTGTATCGGTGGCGAATCGAGCTGTCGAGTGGCACGCCGCGGACTGGGGCTATTATTGGAAGAGCTTTGATTTCTTAGAGGACCGGACGGAGGGAAATCTCTTTCAACGTCCACTCGGTCCCAAATCAGATCGCAATCCATTCAATGACTTCGCATTCACACACGACGGCGGCGAGATGTTCTTTTCTCTCCCGAACGGGCTGCAGGGCTACATGTTAACGGACGCCGCCGGCAACCGGATAAATGAGGGCCCCGTGACGGTTGTCCAGGACGCGGCCCGTACTGCGGGAGGCCCGATCGTCGTGAATGGAATTTCGTGCATGAACTGTCATGCCCACGGAACCATTCCGTTTCGCGATACGGTTCGCAACGGCCTGGGGCTGTTTGGAGATGCTCGACTCAAGGTACTTAGTCTCTTCCCCGCACAAGAGCGCCTCGACCAGCAACTGCAAGCGAGTTCCGTTCAATTCATGACGGCGCTGACGACCGTACTCGAGCCCTTCCTCATTGATGAATCAGAAGCGGGACGATCGATTGCTGATTTCCCCGAGCCAATCGGCGTGGTCGCTCGACGCTACCACGCGAATGTCGGACTAGCGGAAGCCACAGTTGAATTGGGGATTGCGGATCCCCAGCAATTGTCCACTACGATCGTCGCAAGTCCCGTACTCAAGTCACTTGGATTGGGCCCGTTGTCGGAAGGTCGATCGGTGGATCGGAGCTTTTGGCAGAGCCGACGGGACATTGTCAGCCCGATGCAGCTCTTCGCCCGCGAACTTGATCTTGGGACGCCCGTCAATGTTCTGCCGCCAGAGTAGCCAGAACTGAAAGCGTTTTGCTGCAACGAACGCGTCGCAAAAATCGGATAAGGTTAGTATGCCCAATAGTCAGCTACTTTCGGACCGCGACAGGCCCCTGATGAACTTAAATCCGCGACAACTTGCTTCGTCTGTCTTACGCGTTGCTTGCATCGCGATGTTGCTCACCTGCTTCACGGCAACTGGACACGCCTCACCGGCGCTCCGCAAGGAACTGTCGCGCATCTGCGATCGCGTCGCGACGATACTCACTGCAAAAGGTGTAAGCACGATCGCCGTAGGCAGTTTCACCGGTCCTGCGACCTTTCCATCAAGCGGCGGGCCAGGCATCATCCAAATACTGAAAGAGGAATTAGAGACGAGGCAAATTGAAGTCGTGCGACAGGCGCAGTTCGGACTGAAAGGCAATTTCGCCATGACCGAACTCAAAGCCGATAGTCCCTTTCCCGTCGCGCCCTCAGAGCGGCAAGTTGCGGTTCGCGTCACGGTTACGATGGTCGATCAGTTTGACAATCCGGTTACCGAATTCGTTGCAGCGGGGAACTCAACAGAGAAGCGCGAATCCGAGCAGATCACGCTGCAAGATGAAGAGACGATCACCAAGCTAATCGGGATTACAACGAGTCTCGATCCGGCAGCAAGTCTCAAAGAGCGAAATCAGCATATACGCGACCAATTCACCGGCGCTCAACAGTTCGGTAGCATTCGTGACCAAATGCTGTTCTCGGATGCCACGAGTCCATTTGGCATCCAGTTGCTGGTCGGCGATGCTGTCCGTGAGATCGTACCAACTCAGGCTTTCGCGTATGTCGCGTTGCAGGAGGGTGAGACTTACTCAATTCGAATCCACAATCAAGCAGACTTCGACGCGGCCGTTGCGTTGTCAATCGACGGCATTAGCAGCTTTGCGTTCAGCGCAATTCACGACCCGTCGGGTTCGCCGACGAGCGAATACTATCTGGTTCCGGCGCGAAGTGACATCACGATTCGAGGCTGGTTCCGTTCAACAACCGACGTGCACGAGTTTACCGTGACTCCCGCGTCAGAAAGCGCCGCCGCGCAACTCAAGCAGACGACAAAACTCGGCACCATCACGGCCAGCTTTCGCGCAGCGTGGCGTCATGGCAGCCCACCGCCGCGCGATGAACAAGTGGGTACCAAAGGCGCAGGCTCGCAAGCACTGGGGACCGGACTTGGCGCTCTTATCCCACAAGATTCACAGGTCGTTCAGCGCGACATCGGCGTGTTGCGATCCACCGTTAGCCTACGATACGATCGCCCGGATCGCTAAAGGAGCACTCGGCGAAATGAAACGTTTCAGCGTCATGCTTTCCAGCATCATTCCGATGATGACCGCCGCCCTGGTCCTGCTCGCGTCCTACGCCACGAGCAGCGCAGTCGCGCAACCGGCCGATAGTGGCCGTGCCGCCGTATTGATTGGCTTTTCGCAATACGAGTTTTTGCCCAAGCAAGAAACTGTTGCGGCGGACGTTAAGGCGCTACAAGACGCACTAACATCAGTGTGTCGCTTTGCCAAGGTCACGGCCATCGGCGATTCAGAGGTCAAAGAGCTCACCGGCCAAGCAGTCCTGTCTCAGATTCAACAGGCGGTTTCAGCGGCGAACCGACAGCAAACAGAGCAACTCGTCATCTACATTTCCGCCCATTGTTTACGAGCCGACGGTGGGCAACTTTACTTGGCGTTGCCAACTACGAAGCCGGATACGCCACAACTGGGCGTCGAATTATCGCAAGTGATCAAAACCCTCGAGCAAGCCGAAGCGATTCGCAGTTTGACGTTGCTGCTTGAGATTCACGGCGCAGCGCAGCAGGATGGCGTGTCAACCGAAGTCGACGGCCAAGAAGTAGTGCAGTCGATTAACACGGACCGCAGGCTCTCCGTGATTTCAGCATCCGGTGCTGGACAGAATAGTTCGACAAATGGCCGTCACAGCCTGTACGTCCAGACGATCATCGCAGGCCTAGGACCGAATGCTGACGAGGACCAGTCTGAGAGCATTAGTCTCGGCGAAATGTTTCGATTCGCCTTCGAACATGTGCAAACGGCAGCGGGTAGCCTTGGCCGACAACAGGTCCCGATCATGAAACACTTCGGCGGTGCATCGCCAAACGATCAGCTCACACCCTACTATCCCGCCGCTGCCCCGCGCCAAGTGACGCTCATCAACAAGTCCACATCCGCTGCCGCCGAACTGACGTACCGCGTCGACGGGACCGTCGCGCGTTTGCCCGCTGGCGAATCACGAGTGGTCGACTGCCGAGAAGATAGTTTGCTCGAGTTCTACACCGGCGATACACAACAAGGCAATCGTGGCTGGCGGCGGCTGTACCGGACCCCTACCGAAACACACGAGTTTCACACCGGACGCAATCTGCGCGGCGCAGCCCATTGGACGACCGGTTTCACCAATACCGCTGGCGTGCAAATGACGCTAGTTGACGCCGGTGAGTTTCAAATGGGGCAATCGCCCAACGATCGTCGAGTCGTCACTGACCCCAGTGCGTTTACGTTTTCTCTAAATGCAGAACAGCCGCGTCATCTCGTGAAGATCACCAAGCCGTTTTACATAGGAGCACACGAAGTTACCGTAGGACAATTCCGCGACTTCGTGGCCGATGTGGGATATCAAACGGACGTTGAAAAAAACCGAACGGAGCCGCGAACCTATATCGATGGCAGTGGTACGCCGCGAACGGAGCGGGGTCTTAATTGGAACCGTACGGGAATGTCACAGAATGTTCGGCACCCGGTCGTCTTCGTGACGTGGGATGACGCGACCCGATTCTGCCAGTGGTTGACCTTCAAAGAACGCACAAGTTACTCGCTGCCAACGGAGGCACAGTGGGAATATGCCGCGCGAGCCGGTAGCGAACGAGTCTACTGGAATAGCGACAACCCAGAAGACCTCACGCAGGTGGCGAACGTACGCGACGCAACTCTGAGAAGACAGTTTCCGGGCTGGCCTGATACGCTGCGACGAAGTGATGGTTAC
>JAGQPK010000143.1:0-1343 GCA_020426755.1 Planctomycetales bacterium | reverse complement strand
GTGGCGAACGTACGCGACGCAACTCTGAGAAGACAGTTTCCGGGCTGGCCTGATACGCTGCGACGAAGTGATGGTTATGTCTTTACGTCGCCTGTCGGTAGCTTTCAGGCCAATCCATTTGGTCTTTACGACGTTCACGGCAACGTGTGGGAGTTGTGCTCCGACTGGTATAGTGAGACTTACTACGCGCAACGGACCCTCCGGGATCCCAAGGGACCAAATAGCGGTGATCTGCGTGTTGCCCGAGGCGGCTGTTTCTACTGATTTTCCGAATATATTCGCATTGCGGTCCGCAGTGCCACTGGTCAAAACAGCGCGGCTATCAACGTTGGCTTTCGAGTTATCATGAGCATCGATCAATGACACTCACGCTTTCTAGTGGACAACCGCCCATGACGCGTTCGCTACTGCACTTCGCGATCCTCTTGCTCTGCCTCTTCTGGCCCGCTCGGACGACGACTGCGGAGGAGCGTTTTTTAATTGCTGATGCGGATGGATTTAGCCCTGGGACGATCCGCGACATTGCCTTGAACAAAGACGGCACGATGTTGGCAGCGGCCGGGGGCAAGCAAGTTCGGGTGTGGAATGTGGAGACGGGCACGTTGCTGGCGACGCTGCGTGGCTATCAGTTGGCGCCGTACTTAAAACTGGGGCGGGCAAATGCGGTGGCGTTTTCGCCTGATGACGAGTATCTGATCGTAGGCGTCAGTGATAACACGGACGAAGGTTCTACGCGGATGTATCGTCTGAAGGATCTGAATTCCATTGACAGCGTGCTGGCCGGACATACGGCCTGTTCCGACCGCGTCGCATTCTCGAAGGACGGCAGGTACTTTTCGTCCTATGGCTGAGACGGCCACATACAGACCAGGTTCTGGTCTAACAAGACGCGCGTTATCAGCGATTATAAGCGCGAGAGCATCGATCAATTTGCCTCGGAGACCAAGTCCGACTACTTCGGCTTTCCAACCGATCAACCGTTTCTCGTAACCCGATTGCGGACGGGGACGATGGTGATCAATGCGGTCACGGGTGAGCGAGTCGAATCGTTAAATGGACTTCCGGCAAGCGTACGTTGGACTTTGACGAGCGGCCTGGATGACAGTCGGTTAGTACCGCCGGGTACAAGCGGTCGTTTCACGACACCAACGTGGTTTCAAATGGACGACGACAATGTCTGGTTTGCCAGGGGCGGCACGTCCCGGCAGGACGGCAGCGACACATTTTGGGTGGGACTCTGGCGCAAAGGACAACGTGCGCCCGCCGTGGTTTACGAGGGCAAAGGAACTCACCGCTGGAATCCAGAACTGGTCACCGTCTGCCGCAACGGTAGCCGCGCCGCG
>JAGQPK010001439.1 GCA_020426755.1 Planctomycetales bacterium | reverse complement strand
ATTCCACACCTTTATCGGAAAGTTCAATTTGATTGTTCTTTTCCTCAATCACATAATACAGTTCGGCATCCACCTTTGGCATTTCGCGGTTGTTGTCCTGCATGTAATAGTTTTCGGTTTTTTGAAGCAGTTGCTTTACGCCTTCCTCACTTAAAAATTTAATAAGGGCTTTGTTTTTGGGCATACCACGATACACGCGGAGCAATTGGAAACCGCCTTCTTTGGTATCGCCTGCTGCGATTAATTTTTTAGCTTCAGCCAAAACACCGGTTAAATACTTGCGTTGTACGGCAACAATATCATCAACCTTCGGTTTTAGCTCGTTAAACTCATGGCGTTCGCCTTGCGGAATGGGGCCCGAAATAATTAGGGGGGTACGGGCATCATCCACTAGCACCGAATCTACCTCATCTACAATCGCGTAGTGGTGCGGGCGTTGTACCAAATCGTTGGGCGAGTGTGCCATGTTGTCGCGCAGGTAGTCGAAACCAAACTCGTTGTTTGTTCCGTAGGTTATATCGGCGTTATAGGCTTTTTTGCGGGCTTCGCTATTGGGTTGGTGGTGGTCTATACAATCGACCGTTAACCCGTGGAATTGGAATATTGGCGCCATCCACGCGCTATCCCTTTTTGCCAAATAATCGTTTACCGTTACCAAATGGACCCCATTTCCCGAAAGGGCGTTGAGGTACATGGGTAGTGTGGCCACTAAGGTTTTACC
>JAGQPK010001438.1 GCA_020426755.1 Planctomycetales bacterium | reverse complement strand
GGTTAATTCTTGTCATTGAAGAACAACATCCTGCCGGAAGCAAGGCATTTCCACTGTGGCTGCGCGTGCGTCCCCAACCGGATGAAGCTCGACATACGTGGATTGCCGACGCACTAAGAGCGCGACACGAATATATTTTCCATGACGCATCGCGAGTCCTGCTGAGCAAGCCACAACTGGACGTAACGACGTTTGAACAGTTAGAAGAGACCTGGCTCGACAGCGGTCCGCTGCCGGTTGAATTGCCGCATCGGTAATTCAGATTGCGGTCGCGAGTTGCCACGGAGCTGCCGCGTTACTTAGAGTGCGGCCGCGGAGCTGCCGCTTTCGAACGAAGCCAACCGCGCCGCCCTGCTTCGACCGTTGCCAATCGTCGCCAGCGACAGGTGCACAATCGGGAACCTCTCTGCACGTTCGGCACTTCCAGCGCGAATGGAAAGCGATAGCTGCGCGATCGCACTCCAAAACCAATGTCGTTCACACTGCCAAAACGCGGTTTGATTGACACCTGCAGACGTCCTGAGTACGGTAACACGTGCAACGACCATTGCCGTTGTGAAGGTTTCTTGACGATGCACCGCTGCCGCAGATTGGCCTCGCTATGGCTCTTCGACCGAACCGCCGCGTCCCACGGCGCGCGTTCTCGCTAGATATGCTCGAACCACGACGAATGCTCACGACATTCGCAGTAAACACGTTTCTTGATCTGCATGATCTGACGCCACTGGG
>JAGQPK010001437.1 GCA_020426755.1 Planctomycetales bacterium | reverse complement strand
CTGGCGTGCAGCCGGCAAGCAAAGTATTGCGTCAACTCTTGAGCGCGCTGTTGACGCCGGTGTGAACAAGAGTCGCAGAACGACCGCGCGACTAACAGCGCGATCCGAGTTGACGTAAAGACGCCGCAACGACAGCTGCAGATCTCACTGCAGATCTAAATCAGCGCCGGGATTGAACCGGCGCTAACTCTTTAAGGCGAACTTCTGCACGATTCCGTTCGCCGACAGGCCTAGCCGAAAGGCGGTTGAAAATCACATCACCGTGGTTACCGCGCGCTGTACCCCCTCTCGCACGTATGCGCAAATACCGGCGATGAAGACTGTCGGCACGGCGGTAACCGCGGTTCTCGCTACGGAGGGGGACCTGCGCCAGGACATAACCAACGCTGGCGCGTTGCGGCGAACCCTGTGAGACTTGACTTCTTACTGCGCGACACGCACCGCCGGCTATATTCACGAAGCCATCAGGAGACGTTCATTCGATCTTTACATTCGTGTGATTAAATTCCCGCAGTGACTAAGGGATCACAAGGTGACCTACTGAACTGTGAGTGGATTTTATGAAGACAATGACGCGAATGTTTGCTTCGCTGGTTGCCGTGCTTGCGACCACCCCCGTGCTCGCTCAAGTATCGGTTGATCCGGAGCTGCCGGAGTACAAGCCCACCGGCGCGGTGTCCGGCACCATCAAGAGCGTGGGCTCCGACACGATGAACAACATGATGACGCT
>JAGQPK010001436.1 GCA_020426755.1 Planctomycetales bacterium | reverse complement strand
GGTATTCCGGGCGGCTTCTTGTTGGTCGATCACGTTCACCCTTCGATTCCAGGCCATCGGAAAATCGCGGAACTGCTAATGGAGCAGATCCAGAAGTCTTTCGACAAGCAAATGACTCAGAATTGGCAGCAGACCCGTGACGAGCTGTACGACGAACATCTTGGTGCGCTGAGTGAATCCTATTATCTGGATGGCCAGCGGCGTCTCGAGGCGCTCCGAGCTTGGGCGCAAGGTCGGGCAAACGGCGTCATGCCGACCGAATAGACGGTTGAGATTTCGGAGTGGCAGCACTTTTGGAGTGCGATCGCGCAGCTATCGCTTTTCGCGTCCGCCAACCGGAGCGAACAGGGAGGCTTCCGGCCGTCCACGTGTGGAGTGAGCATCAACGTATTGGGCATCATCCGCCGTTGCTTTGTCGAACCCGTCTCGTTCGAAAGCGGCAGCTGCGCGGCCGCACTCCAAAGAATACGACCAACTACTAATCGCCGCTAACCGCCTGCAACTCAGCCTTGAACTGTTTCACAAGATCCTCGTGCTCCGCGGCCACGTTATGTTGCTCGCCGGGATCGGCTGACAGATCGTAGAGCTGATCGTGATTCGCGTTACCGAGCTCAATGTTCACTTGACGATTGACGGCGGGGCCGGGGTGCGCAGGAATGAATTTCCAGTTGGCACTGCGCCAGGAGCGCGTCGTGGCTTGTTCAACTAGAGTATCGCGACCTTGCGGTGACTTGC
>JAGQPK010001435.1 GCA_020426755.1 Planctomycetales bacterium | reverse complement strand
CGCGCTGACGCCAAACGTCGCCAGACGCTCGGCCGATGCTTGCACTGCGGATGAGAAGTTTTGACGCTGCATCTCGATTTCAAAACCGTGACTAACCCAGCACAGGCCGTCGACGACGTTATCAGAGCCCCCGTGGTTGATTACTTAGATGCGCGATGCCAGGCGGTTTGTCTAGTGTTTACGCAAAAATCTAAACAAACGCCAAGACGCGAGTTAAAAAAGCCGAACGCCCCCATCCCACTCTCATGCTCGAAGGTGCAGCAATGCCCAACAACCGGGCAAGTCGAGTACGAGTACCGCTTCGCTGAGTACGAGTCCCTTCATTTGGAGTGCGGCCGCGCAGCTGCGGCTTTGGGACGAAGTGAATCGGTGCGAGTCGCGACGGACGTTCCAACACGATTTGGCCGAAGCTAGGCTCAATCGGAACGTATCAAACGACTATTAGACTCCGGCTATCGCGATACTCAAAGCTCACAAGGAAAGCGATAGCTGCGCGATCGCACTCCAAAGCAGGTGATCCGAGCCACTTCACTGCTCTTCACTGCTAGTGACAAAATCTTGAAACTTCGTCGTTAAGTGCCAGCTTGATAATCACGATGCCGACCAGGATTGGAACTGCGACAACCCCGAGGCCGATGCTGAGAATTCGGCCCACGGCTTTACCACTTTGCACGAGATTCGCGGCGATCGCGAAGGGCACGACGGCGAAGGCGACAAACCCGAGGATGATGTAGAT
>JAGQPK010001434.1 GCA_020426755.1 Planctomycetales bacterium | reverse complement strand
GTCGACGCGCGACGCTTGGAAGTCGAAGGACACAAGCGGTTGGAAATCGATTACGGTCAGCCGATAGAAGCGATTTTAAGTTGACGTAGTTGGCGGGAATGAGTTCGCAGAAACGCGTTAGCGTCGGATGCCCCAGCGCCGACTCGTCCAGTACCGATGAACCGCGGCTTGCGCCTTTCGGCGAACTAAATCACGTCTGGCGCCTTTCGGCTAACTAACTCACTCCTTGCAAAATCTGCCAATCGCGCCGTCGGTTCGCCATTCGCCAGCGAGATTACTCGTGGCCATCAGTCGCAGCCCTGGCAGTTCGGCGAGCACGCTGGTCTGCACTTTACCAGACAATCCGATCGGCAGACTGTCAGTTGGCACGAGCAGTAAGTCGGATCGCCGCGAGGCGCCAGAAGTGAGCTAGTTCGCCGAAAGGCGCCAGCCGCGTGAGCTAGTTCGCCGAAAGGCGCCAGCCGCGGTTCTCGGTACTGGATAACTCTGCGCCGGGGCTGCGAACATACGACGCGAGCATCTAAATGAGCTAGATCGCCGTGGCACGTCGACTGCATACGGACTGACCAGCTCGCCGCCAGACCAACGCAGCCACTTGAACGCCCAGCGATCAATGCGTGCCGCTCGGTACTGCTTAAACAAGACGAAAAGGATTCGCACGATGGTGTACGATACAAGTTCAGACAAGACTGGAATTCCCTGCGCTCGGCCGGATTGCCGCTGCTTGGTGTTCGATG
>JAGQPK010001433.1 GCA_020426755.1 Planctomycetales bacterium | reverse complement strand
CGAGCCCTACCGTCAAAACGGTGCCCTGCCGCAGGATCGAACGGGCCGTCTGCCTGAAAATGATAAAGCTGGCCTGGCCCGATGTCGGGCACGAAGATGCTCCAGATGTCGCCCCACCGATCCGTACTGGGATCAAAAGGGATGATCTCACGCGGCTCCAAGTCGTCTACGTTGTCGTAGAACAGCAGCCGCATGGCTCGTGCTGTGCGGCTGAAGACGACAAACTGGACGCCTTGATCATGAATCAACGCGCCGTAAGGCAACAGGTGCGTAAACTGCAGCTCCGGATGAGGATGTGCCATCAGCATCTTGCAAGACCCATCATGAACGATCACAGGTGATGAATTGGAAGTCTCAACATCGCGACCTCCAACATATCACCGCACCGCCCCATGCCGATCCAGGCGCAAGTGAAATCGCGCGAAATTTCGCGACCCTGATCTCGCGTTACACGTCCTAGGAAAACGATGCCACCAAGGCAATTTAAAGTAGCGTTTTACCGACGGAACTTGTTCCGGATGAGCGGCTCGTGCTGGCCCCGCATTCCCCCCTTCTTCAACATGTCCACTGGCTTCGGCAAGATCCGCACCGGAAGTGGAACCGACCTAAATGAGACAAGGAAAGCTTAGTTGACAATCGCTCGCACGGATCCTTAAAATTCGCTTTTCTTTCCACCCCCAAGCAACTGGCATGGCCAAAGCAACTTACAAAGACGCCGGCGTCGATCTGGACATCTAC
>JAGQPK010001432.1 GCA_020426755.1 Planctomycetales bacterium | reverse complement strand
CGCCGCTCTCTAAGTCGCAAGCGATTACCGACGAGCTATAACCGGTAAACTCGCGCAGGGCGGCGTCCAGCCAATGTTGATCATGGGCGGTTACGATCAGCCGCGCGTACTGCATGCCGAACGCTTCAGCAAACGTATCGTCGATTACGGTCGAGCCAAGATTCAAGGTTGCGATCCTGGGAAGGCCTGGGTGAATTTCAACTCAATACTAATCGAATCGATAGCTCGCCGCTATCATGGGCCGGCAACGGGCCAGGTCACATGGGATGCGGCCGCGGAGTTTCTGCTTCCGAACGGCGTGCTTTTTGGAGTGCGGCCGCGCAGCTGCCGCTTGTCTGAATCGGTGTTAATCACTGGCAACAACGGTGTTGGCCGGCGCCACGCGAATTGATGAAGGCGATAGCTGCGCGATCGCACTCCAAAACTGCACGAACTCATACCAAAATGTGACGAGTGCGCAAATTCGCCGCAGGGGTTGCGGTGCCTACAGAGACGTGTTCTCTCAGGCGTCGCTAAACTGATACGTGTCATCGAGACGGAGACCCATCGAAATGGACCGACCGCACCGCATCGCTGTAATTGGCGGCGGCATCACCGGATTGTCCGCTGCGTACCAGCTCAACCAGAGCCTGCCTGCGGCGGATGTGGTGCTCTATGAGGCGGCGGCACGATTGGGTGGCATTATTCGCACCGAGCATGCGGATGGCTATTTGGTTGAACATGCAGCCGACAACTTCCT
>JAGQPK010001431.1 GCA_020426755.1 Planctomycetales bacterium | reverse complement strand
TTGTCCTGAATAGGCAGCGACAAGTGATCTACATGGGCGCGATGGATGATAGTCCGAGCGGACAGGATGTTAAGGTTCATTATGTTGAACAGGCGATCGAAGCGGCATTGCGCGGTGAACTGCCGGAGATAAAGGAAACTGTCGCTATCGGCTGCGGCATCCGTTATGTGCGAGCCCGCCGGAAGCCGCGTTAGTTGGCCGCACGGCGTCAGGTCGTCGCCAGTCTTTAGTTCGCCGCAACGCGTTAGCGTCGGTTCAGCCCCGGCGCCGACACTCATTTCTGAATGATGAGTGCTGATTTCTGATTTTGGAATGATGGATCCAAATCCAGCCACGATTCGATCTTTCCTTCAAAAATCCGAAATCCGCAATCATCGTTCCTCAATCGCGTCGTCGGCATGAACCGCGGCTGGCGCCTTTCGGCGAACTCATAGGTCGGCAAGCGCTTGTCGGTGAACTTATCAGTCCGTACTAAAATCCCGGCTCTAACTTGGAAAGCACTAGTCTCGGAAGTGAATTGCCTTGCGTCGGGTCAAGTGAAAGAAACCGTAACGCGACAACGTTGAGCCGATGCCACTCTCATTCCATCCCGTCCACGGCAGTTGTGGATCTATGTAGTCGCAGCGATTTCGAAAGATCGTACCGGCGTTGATTTCAGACGCGAGACGCTCGCATCGTTCCGAGTCGGTCGACCAGATCGAGGCGGTCAGCCCCAGGCGACTGTCGTTCATTCTTGCGACGGCA
>JAGQPK010001430.1 GCA_020426755.1 Planctomycetales bacterium | reverse complement strand
CCTTCAACTTGCTAACCGGGACACCGGTGTTGATCAAGAAT
Source organism: Planctomycetales bacterium (assembly GCA_020426755.1). Classification (GTDB taxonomy): domain Bacteria; phylum Planctomycetota; class Planctomycetia; order Pirellulales; family Pirellulaceae; genus JAGQPK01. The sequence continues at coordinate 703 of JAGQPK010001430.1, read as the reverse complement.
CCACTCACGCAAGAAGAACAGCCATGGCAACTGTGTCGAACTTACGGCTGCAATACGATTGTTGCCAGCGAGAACCTGCTCACGTTCCGTTCGGGCGCTGCCGGATTTTATGATCTGGAAACAATGAGCGGCACCGGCAATTTCGGCGGTTTCAAGTCGGGCTGCACGTCGAACTTGATCGTCGCTAACGGTGTCCTCAATGCCCCGGATTACACCCGAACTTGTACCTGCGGCTATCAGAACCAAACATCATTGGCGTTAGTTCATGCTCCTGAAATGGATATGTGGACGGTCAATCATGTCGCGCACTTGAGTAAGCCAGGCGATGAGATCAAACGCATCGGCCTGAACCTCGGCGCGCCGGGCGACCGCGTCGATGCAGAAGGCACACTGTGGATCGACTACCCAGCGGTCGGCGGCGATTCTGTCGCCTTAGATGTACAACTCAAGGGCGATGCGAAGTACTATTCGCGCAACTCACTGACGTACTCCGGCAGCGCGGAACCATGGATTGGATCGTCGGGTGTCGAGAACCTCACGGAAATTGTCGTACCACTCGCCGTGAAGGGAATTCCCGCTGCTCACACCTATCGGATTCAAGACGGCGCGAACGACGTAGAGGAGCGTGCAGATGGCACAATCTATGTCGACAGCAGTGACTTAGAACTTGTCGAAGACGAAGGGACGCAAGTCGTCGGGCTAC
>JAGQPK010000142.1 GCA_020426755.1 Planctomycetales bacterium | reverse complement strand
GAAAGATAATGCGTTGCCATTTCAACGCTTCCGCATAGTCGCCGGCAGCGAGCGCTCGATGTAGCGCGAGCGTAACTCGTGGGCAGAGATTTCCGGCTCCGCTGGTATAGCCCGGCGCACCCGCCAACATGAAGTAGGGCGCGAAACGTTCGGCATGCCCGCAGTACCAGTCAAGCTTACCCTGATCGCGTTCGACAATACGCTGAAAGGTTGTCACATCGGGTAGTGAGTACTTAACGCCCAAAAAATTCGGATGATCCGACAAATCGCTCAACAATTCCGGCGACGGAATCACATCCTTTTTGTAGATGAGCACGGGGCAAGAAACTGAATCTAGCAGTGACAAGTAGTAGTCACGAGCGCCGCTGTTCGATACGTAGGGAAACGAAAGCGGCATCACGAGCAGACCGTCGCCGCCCGCTTCACAACCACGTTTCGCCAACTCGACCGCGTATCGCAATTGCAACCCGACCGGCACAACCACTCGCGCAGCGGTTCCCACCACTTCGCGCGTCATCTGTACTGCGGCCACAATCTCTTCAAGCTCCAGTGAGTGAAACTCGGAGCTGCCAGCACACGGAATGAAGACGCGCACTCCCGCGTCAAACAGACGCTGCGTGTGCACGCGCATAGGCTCCAAGTTCAAGGCTCCATCAGAGTCAAACGCTGTTAGCGGAACCAACTGCACCGTACGAAATTGCTGCCGTATCGAGCTATCAGCGATCATCGCGTTTCTGCCTCGACCAAGTGTTTCGGAAGGAAGTAATGCGGCCATTGTAGTTCCAGAAAAACGCTGCACAACGGGTGGCGGTCGGCTATATTGGCGTCTCCTGAGCCACTTCCCCGTTCGAACTTACGACCTATCCAGCGTAGACAAAAGGTTTCACGATGGCCCCAGCGAATGGCAACCCCAATCACGATCATCCCCTGAAGTCACTCAGCAACACATCCGACGTCTCGCGCCGCGCGTTTCTCGGTGCAGCAGCCGGCGCGGTTGCCATTTCCCAATCGATCTCGGCCTTTGGACGTGATTACGGCCCGAACGCCGAACCCGTTCGCTACCCAGATCCCGACATCGTTTCGCTGGATCCACGCTTCGACAAATACAAACTTGGTAACACGCCTATCCAGCGAATTCACCAAGGCAATCTCTGGGCAGAAGGCCCCGCCTGGAACAGTGTTGGACGTTATTTGATTTGGAGCGACATCCCGAACGATGTGCAACGTCGCTGGATCAATGACGACGGGCATGTGTCAACCTTTCGTCAGCCGGTCGGCAACAGCAACGGTAATACTTTTGATTATCAGGGTCGACAACTGTCATGCGAACACGGCAATCGACGACTCGTACGCTATGAGTACGACGGCAAAGTCACGGTGCTGGCTGATCAGTGGCAAAACAAGCCGCTCAACGCGCCCAACGATGTTGTCGTTCATCCGCATGACGGTTCCATTTGGTTTACCGATCCAGGTTACGGAAGTTTGATGAACTACGAAGGCAACAAAGGCGAACTGCACTTGAAGGAGGCCGTGTACCGGATCGACGGTCAGACCGGCAAAATGGACATCGTGACCGATGAGATCTTCAAACCGAATGGCCTGTGTTTCTCTCCCGACTATCGAAGGCTCTACATCGCCGACACCGGTTCGAGCCATTACCCGAACGCCCCTAAGAACATCAAGGTCTGGGACGTGGTCGACAACAAGAAGTTGGCAAATGGCCGCGAGTTTACTTCGATGGAACTCGATGGTAAGAGCGGCCTAGCCGATGGGATTCGCGCCGATGAAGATGGCAACGTCTGGGCCAGCGCCGGCTGGGTTGGCGACGGTTACGATGGTGTCCACATCTTCGCACCGAATGGAGATCGTATCGGCATGATTCGGCTCCCGGAAATCTGCAGCAACGTCTGCTTCGGCGGCCCTAAACGCAATCGACTCTTCATGACTGCTAGTCAATCGGTCTATGCCGTCTACGTTGAGACGCGCGGTGCCCACATCAGCTAGTCGCGACAGCGTGCGATTACGCTAGGATGTCGTGAACAACTTTGCCCGCGACATCCGTGAGTCGATATTCGCGTCCTTGAAACGGGAACGTCAATCGCTCGTGATCTATGCCGAGCAAATGCAGCATGGTCGCATGCAAGTCATGCACGTGGAAGACATTCTCCACCGCGTTGTAGCCGAGGTCGTCGGTTGCACCATAACTCGTTCCAGCCCGTACACCGCCGCCGGCCATCCACATCGAAAAGCCTTTAATGTGATGGTCGCGGCCGTTTCCCTGAGCCATCGGCGTACGGCCAAACTCACCAGTCCAAATCACTAGCGTGTCGTCAAGCATGCCACGCTGCTTCAAATCTTGGACGAGTGCAGCCGACGCTCGATCAACGTGGCCGGCCGCAACCTCAACTCCTTGCTTCACACCACCGTGATGATCCCAGCCACGGTGATAGAGTTGAATGAAACGCACGCCTCGCTCAGCAAGTCGCCGGGCCAACAGGCAGTTGCCGGCAAATGATCCATCCCCACCTCGCGTCCCGTACATGTCGAGTATCGACTGAGGCTCGTCAGAAAAGTCCATCAGACCGGGGACACTTGCCTGCATCCTGAATGCCATTTCGTATTGAGCAATCCGCGTGGCAACCTCGGCATCGTGATGCTCTTGACCGTACAACTGATTGAGCGACGTTACTGCATCCACAACAGTGCGTTGATCCGACTCATCCACACCGCGCGGACGACTCGAGTAGAGTACCGGTGAACCAACCGACTGAAACTGTACTCCTTGATACTGGCTCGGCAAAAAACCGCTATGCCACTGGCGTGCCGCGATCGGCTGGTCCTGTCCACCACCGGAGGATGTCAGCACGACAAACCCAGGCAGGTCGTCGGTCATACGCCCCAACCCGTACACAATCCAGGCGCCCATGCTAGGCCGACCCGAAATCGCGGATCCCGTGTTCATGAATGTGTGAGCGGGATCGTGATTGATCTGTTCGGTGCGTAGCGAACGAACGATGCACAGTTCGTCGGCAATGCCGGCGATGTGACGGAACACTTGGCAAATCTGCTGTCCGGATTGGCCGAAGCGACCGAACGGATGCTGCGGCCCCAAACACTTCAAGTTCTGTCCCTGCAACTGCGCGATTGGCTGCCCTTGCGTAAATGAGGCCGGCATCGGCTGACCATTCAGCTCGGCAAGCTTGGGTTTGTAGTCGAGCGTTTCCAAATGTGACGGTCCGCCAGCCATGCATAGAAAGATGACTCGCTTCGCCCTCGGCATTTGATGCAAGGGATCAACCTGCGCACTGGCAGCACATGCCCAACGCTGTTGCGAAAGTGTTCCCAAGGCAACGGCGCCCAAGCTAACAACAGACCGACCGAGAAATGTCCTGCGCGCAACCAGATTACCAGTTGCCATCGGCTCCGCATTCTCAACTGAGGTCGGCGAGAAGATTTTCCGATTAGACATTAAGGCACCTTACGATCGTGTGATTGTCTCATGTAGGTTCAACATAACGCGCATCGCCGACATCCACGCTGCCGCCTCCGCCGCGGCCAGATCGTCACCCTTGAAGTCTGGTTGCTGTCCAACTCTAAGTAGACTTCTCGCATCGCCGGGTGAACTTCTATATCTGGCCCGCTGTTCATTGAGCACCCGTTGCACAACTTCGAGTTCCGGCGGAGTCGCCGCCCTAAAGAGTACACGCTCGAACGCCCATTTAATCCGCGCATGATCGTCCTCGCCATTTTGCGTCGGCGGGTCACCAAGCACGAGATCGGTGAGAGCACGGGCAGCTTCCACATAGCTGGGATCATTCAGCAGCACCAAAGCTTGCAACGGAGTGTTCGACCGCGTGCGGCGCGCCGTGCACTCTTCGCGCGATGGCGCGTCAAAGGCGACTAAGCTGGGGTGTAAAAAGGTGCGACACCAATAGGTATAGAGCCCGCGCCGATACTGGCGATCGCCGTCATCGGCCCGGTACGTGCGTTTGGGAAAATTCAATTGTGCCCAATAGCCGTCTGGCTGATACGGCTTCACACTTGCTCCACCAATCTCAGGTTTCAATAAACCGCTAACTGCCAACGCATTATCTCGGACGAACTCCGCTTCCAATCGATAGCGGTGCTGACGGTTCAACCAACGATTGAACGGATCGTGCTGCAGCGACAGAGCATCGATATCACTCGATTGCTGATACACGCGCGACATCGCGATCAGTTTCAGCAAGTGCTTGACGTTCCAACCACTGTCACGAAACTCTCCGGCTAGCCAATCGAGTAGCATGGGATGCGTCGGATAACTGCCTTGTGCTCCGAAATCTTCGGCGGTCGTCACCAGTCCGGTGCCGAACATAACGCGCCAGAGATGATTGACGAACACGCGCGGCGTCAACGGGTTGCCGTCAGACACTAGCCAACGAGCGAAGTCCAGACGCGAGTTGCACTCGATTTGTTCTCCCGTAACTGGTTGAAACACAGCAGGGATCGCGGCGTCGACAACTTCACCGGACTCATCCAGCCAATTACCACGTGGCAAGATACGCGTGGTGCGGCGCGGAACCGCTTGCGTAACCAGCGTTTTACGAATCGTCGCACGCAACTTACCGAGTTCCCCTTCAAGTTCCTTGAGTCGCTGTTGTGCCGCTTCAGACGGACTATCCCCGACAGTCGCCTGCTTTGCAATTGCGATCGCGTCGTTCAGTCGTGCCATTTCTTGACGCTGTTCGTCGGTTGGCAACTCCAGATTCTCAACCTGGCGACCGACTTCGACTTCGCCGACGTCGGCGAAAACCGCTGCCATTCGGTAGAAATCGCGTGTCGTGAATGGATCGAATTTGTGATCGTGACACTGGGCACAGCCGAGTGTTGTTCCCAACCAAACCGTGGACACGTTGCGAACTCGATCTGCGTCGTAGATTGCGCGATACTCCTTGGGCTGAGCGCCCCCCTCCTCGGTCGTCTGCAATAAGCGATTGTATCCGGAGGCGATCTGCGTCTCTGTACTTGCATCTGGCAAGAGATCACCGGCAAGTTGTTGGATCGTAAATTGATCGAAAGGGCGATTGTGGTTGAACGAATCAATCACATAGTCACGATACACGTCCAATTCGCGATGCTGATCGCCATGATATCCACAGGTGTCAGCGAAACGCACCAAATCGAGCCACAGCACGGCCATTCGTTCACCGAAATGCGGCGACGCGAGCAGCGAGTCGACGAGTTGCTCGTACGTGGCGTCGCTCGGTTGCCGGATGTAGTCGTCGACGGTTTGTCGATCCGGCGGCAGTCCAAGCAAGTCAAGAGAAATTCGACGGGCCAACACGTGTGCGTCCGCGGGCGCCGCCTGCTCGACCTGCCGTAATGCGTTCTCCGCACGCACGAATGCGTCAATCGGATTGCGGGCCCAAGCCACATCGTCGACAACAGGCGGATTCGGCTTCTGAATCGGACGATAGGCCCAATGCGTTGTGTAAGCTGCGCCTCCATCGATCCAGCGTCGCAGGACATCGATCTGTTGGTCATTCAAGGGAGGAATTTTGGATGTCGCCGGCGGCATGCGGAGTTCGGCATCATCCGCAGTGATACGCTGCATCAACTCACTCGATTCAGCCGAGTTGGGCTGAATCGCATGTTCGAGCGCCGAGTCCCGCACGTCAAGCCGCAACTCGGTGTCCTGTCCGTTGCGGTCCGGACCGTGACAAGCAAAACAATGCTTGGAGAGAATTGGCCGCACGTCCCGCGCGAAATCAATTGGACTCGCATCAGGTGCCGCACCACGACTAGAGCTCGTGAAACTGCAGCCGATCGACACGGCAACGAAGCAAAACAGATGGACAGCTTTCATCGCAGGCAGGCTCTTCATGCGCCGCGCGAACGACGACCAATCGCGATCATCGTATGGAAGCTGTTCCGCCGCGGCTCAACCGAGCACCGCGAAGCTCAACGTGAATCTTCGGCGCTCGGCAGGGGTTGTTGTGAGCCTACCACAACGACGCGGTAAAACCAACGGTTAGTCCAATCGGATAATTGGTGTCCACTCGACATCCGTTCGAGTGTGAATCCGGTTGATCAGATCAAGTGCTTCCGGGCAGTTGTGCAGCAGCGCTGCCGCAATTTGTGTTGCGGGAATTTGACCAACTTCGTAACACATGATCACGTCGCCATTGGTCACGGCCATGTAGCTGGGCCGATCCTGCGACACCCCTTCGACGACTTGCCGAATTGGCTCTGGGTCGGTTCCTTCCGGGAACGCGACTAAGAGTCGTGAGCTGCCACCACAATTGTGCAGCAAATGGGGCACGGCGGCATTCATCGTACCCCGGGCCCACGCCGAGATCTTGTCGGGAGAGATTTTGTTATCGGCAAACAACCGATTCAAATCCAATTGTCGCACTTGACTGGACACCGCCAGTCGGGCCTGCTGATTCAAATCTCGCTCTAACGTGTGTGTCCATTCATGATGGTTGCGAGTCGCCAGTTGTCGCAATCCGCCAAATTCCGCGAGAAAAGCCGATTGCATCCGTTCATCCAAATCCAGCACCAACTCGCTGAGATTCGCGGTCACCTTCTTGGTTACCAACGACGGTATCAATCCGTATTGGCCAGCGACGCCGATCGACGCCAACTTTTCTTCTTCGGCAAAACGGTTTTGAAATCGTTCGGCAGCGCGACGTAGATGTTGCTGCAAATCACGCAGGACGTCACCAACACCGGGCAATTGTGTGCCGATGTGGGCGAGACACGTTTTGCACGAGGAGAGTTGGATCTGACTGTATTTCGCTACGCCCAAGCGTTCGAGTGCCTTGCGGAGCCGATCATCGGCCTGAGCGCTTTCTGTTTCATTCAATGCCTTCTGAGTCTGCGGGCGGCATCCGCAGCGAATCATCCCCTGCAACTGTTCGATATCAGCCTGGCAGGTTTCGAGCAAATCAGTCACTTGCTGATTCAAGCCCTGCAGGTGCTGTTGAAAACCAGTAAACACCTCACGGGCTTGGACGAGCCGTGCACCCGGCAGATCCAGAGTTGAGAGTATGGATTCAACCAATCTCATGCCGTACTCTTGCGCGACTTCGACGGAGATGACTTCCATCACGCTATCGACACGGGCTTCAAACCGATTGTAATTGCTGGCCTGCCGCCCCATCACGTTATCGATCGTGTGATGTAGTCGCTCCATCAACCGCTCTGAACCGCCCTGGGAAAAGATTTCCGCTGCCTCCATGGCCAGGCCTTCAAAACCCACGGTCATTGCCGCATTAACGTCTTTGCCAACTCGCAACTCAACTTCGGTTTCGATCCGATCGATGAGCGCCGCGATCTCGATCTGAGATTCCGCGATGGTCGTTTCAACTAACGCCGCCATGTTCTCGTGACTGTCGGGCGCCAGCGGCCCGTCGGCCCAGAATGACAGCAGACCGTTGCCCAACACGCTCGCCGGCAGCGATACGAGATCGCCACCGACCCAGCCCGAATGACTCAGTCCGACCGACCGCACATTGTATTTGCTTTCCGTGCCTTCATCCGCCCTGCGGCACGCAGAGAAATACGCGCCGCACCGGCTTGCAGAGTCGAGAAACAGATACTCGGCGAGAATGTCTGCTGTTGCCAAGTATTCGTCGGGCAACGGATCGCTACCCAAGTCGATCAAGTAAGTTTGGTCGAACGTGGGTAGATCGGAGAACTCAGGTAGATCACACGACGGATCACCGGGAAAACCTGCAACGTGACTGTAATGATAAAGCTCGCTCAGACAACTGAATGCGTTGGCGGCAGTAATGTCGCGTCGCGTCGACGACCTACCCAGCGAATACAACAGCATGCCGAGTACCTCGGCGTCGGGAAATCCTGCTTCTCCGAGCGCCGTGCGCGCGGCGTAAGCAACATCGGCCACCATGCCGCTGCCGGTGCCACCTGAGATCGATGATACGACGACAACACGTGGGCCACGTTTGGAGACAGGCATCTCCGTTGTGGCGGCCGACTTAGCAATGTTACTGTCATCGGTCATCTGATCAATGACGGTATTGAGTCGATCAAAGACGGCACGATGATGATCAACGAAGGCCAGTCGTCCAAGCGGACGCAAACATTCAGTCTGGCCGCTCTTCGGTACGTTGTAGATCCAGCGACGGCTCAACCAGTTCAGATTGAGATCAGCGCGAGCACGATACTCGGCTGATGTTCGCAACGGGATGGCGAGAACTTCGTCGTACTGCAAAGTGCTCAATTCCGAGCCCGTCATGGCCTTGGTGGTATCGCGTACATCGGTATCGATGCACAAGATTCGTAGCGACGGTGTTTCGCTATTCTCACCCAATCGCTCACGAAATCGATGCTTCAATTGCCGCAAGATTCCCGTGGCGGTTTCGCCGATGCCAATGAACAATGTTGGACGAAACCCAAGGTCCTCCGCGTTGACCTGCGCTGGCGGCAACTTTTTCTCCATCATCTTGGAGGCCAAAGTTGCTAGTTTGCTGGGAGCGACAGAAAGCGTTCCGCCTGGCGTTTCCGCACGATCCGTGACGTCGGTTGCTGTCTGCGAGTCATCGTGACTCTTGGCGATCTTGCGCCGCACGCGCTTGTGCTTCAACTCCTCTGCGAACGCCCGGCAATCTGGAAAGCGCGCATCAGGACTCTTGGTCAGGGCGCGACGGACAATCTTCTGATCGGCAAACGGCAATTTGCCCAGCGCTGGCGTGCCGTGTAAGTGCTGGGATGCCAACTGCGCTGCGGTCTTGCCGGGAAATGGCCGGGTACCGGTCAGCATCTCCTGAAACACGATCGCGAGGCTGTATTGATCACTGAAACGACTGGGATGCCCGTCGAACAATTCCGGGGGTGCATAGGTCGGCGTTAGGCCCGCCATCAACGACTGCGTGCCGTCGTGAATATCCTTCACCAATCCGAAGTCGGCCACCTTAATGTGACCACCGACGACCAGCAGGTTCTCCGGTTTAACGTCTAAGTGCGGCAGCGAATGCACTTCGCTCAAGAAATCGAGGGCCTCTGCCGCATCGCAGATATATGTCAGCAGTTCGTCGCGAGGAATCCCCGGCAGACCACTGTCGATGCATTCACAGAAGCGGTCCTTCAAACTCTTTTCAGCCAACTCCGTAACAACGACCAGTCGACCTTCTACAACTTCGATTCGTTCCAATGATAACAGAAAGGCGTGGCGAACTTCCTTGATCCGATTGAGCGCTTTCAATTCGCGTTGTGCGCGATTCTCATCGTGGAAGCCATAGATGAGTTTGACGGCCTTCAACAGGCCGCCAGGGGCCTCGGCAACCCAGACCTCCCCGTAACCACCGGCGCCGATGCGCTCCTTAAGATTGTATCCAAGTATCGATTCTGATACTTTTGTCGGCTCGAGCAACATGTTTTTCTCAACGTCAAAAGGGATCGCGGCGGCGCATATTCTCTTGAATGTAGCTTCCAATTGCCGCAAACGTTGATCTGGCGATCACATGTCCGCGTTGGCTATTTCTCGCGCAGGACGACGGTGAAGTAGCTCTTCACTACCCGGTCAAAATACTCCGGTCGCATTTCTAACGGGATGTCGTTGTAGCAACAGTAGTTGCGGATCTGCGCCAACAGATCACGCGGATGACAACGCCGACGACGGCGTCCGCAGGGACGATAGTGCTGAGACAGCAAATGTTCTACCGCGTCATCGCGGTACTCACAGCCAAATGAATCGGCATAGATCTGAAACAACCGCTGGAACTCCTCCTCCGACGGATCTTCGATCTCAATTTTGTAGGGAATGCGTCG
>JAGQPK010001429.1 GCA_020426755.1 Planctomycetales bacterium | reverse complement strand
GAGAGTGGGGGTGGTGTTAGGAATTTTGACATATTGAATTCTGAATTTTGAATGTTGAAGTGGCAATGCCGTCTCGCTAGCTAGTTCACCGAACGGCGCCAGCCTAATGGCACTCAGTTTCGTTTCGTGGCAGGGCAGCCCCCCCCAAATCGTCGCTCGAATCGGTCCGTCGTCCGCCTCTTCTCGGGCCGTTGGCCCTTTTCCGGTCTTCGCTAAGGGGGCCCAGCCCTGTGGACTGGGCTAGGCAATCCGCTGGGGCGTTGCCCCGGAACCATTCCAACAACAACGCTCCGCGCTGATGCCCCTTTACTCGGCACCGATGCCTATTGTCTCAACTGAGTGCTATTAGGCGCCAGCTGCGGTTCCCGCTCCGGCTTAGGGACGGGGATTTCGGAATGAAGATTTCGGATTTCTGATTGAGGAATACTGCAGTCAGCATCTCAATTGGTCTACCGCGTTCAAAAATCAAAACTCCGCAATCATCATTCCTCAATCGCATCCAAGAACGGCGTCTGGTGCCTTTCGGCGAACCAGGGACGGTGTTTAGGCCGATGGGTGTTGCGAAATATTCGTTTTATCGCTTCAATTCGGTACGCAAGCGCATTCGCGGAGACGGTTCCGATTTCTTTACTCGCGGTGAAACTGGCGAGAAGATGTCGATCAGGCCGACACTTAGGTCGAGTGTGCAGTGAGGAACTGTTCAGATTCAATTTCGGAGCCGATGAAAAGCGCGTGGCAGCCATGAATGATGTCGATTTCACTCAAGGTGTTCTCATGGTTTTTGA
>JAGQPK010001428.1 GCA_020426755.1 Planctomycetales bacterium | reverse complement strand
GGACCCGGCCAGCGGTTTGTCGTCGTCCAGTCAACTTGGACGAACGACACGGCGGTTGAACTCAGGGCAGCGAGCGAATTACCGGGCGACGTAACGATCTGGCTGGATCAGAAGAAGTGGAATCCAGTGACGGATGCGCGTCAGCCGTTGGCGGCAGGCCAACATACGCTGACGGTGATTCTCAATGTCGCGGTCGATAGTCCTGGCGAGTTGGCGTTTGTGCTCGGCGACAAACGATAGGTCATTCGGAGTGCGGCCGCGCAGCTGCCGCTTTTGAACGAAGCCATTCGGTACGAGCAAGCGTCGGCGGTCTAACGCCAAGCGGGGACGGTGACGCAGCGATAACATTCACGGTCATCTATGCTATACGCGCAAATGCCAGCGTCTTGACTACGCCAAGCTCTGTGGCAAAGCGATAGCTGCGCGATCGCACTCCAAAAGCAACTACAATGCTGACGCTAACAAACTGCGAATTAACCGCTGCAATACATTCTTAACATCACGACATCTAGTCTTGCGGCGCGCGGCTAGGGTCGACGTAGTACATCCGCGGTGCTTGCCGGCTCGGACGCGATCGTCTGCATCGTTGGGGGGTTGCGAAAATCACTGGTGCGGATTTGGCACCTATGTTATGGTCTAACCTTGCAGGGCCTGCCACCTTGGGGTCCAGCCGATTTGCCCGCCGGTTCGGTTGGAGCATCGATCGCAGCCAAAGGTAGCGGAGAGAGTCAGCATGTGGAGAATGACTCCCAAAACTTGCGCGCGCACGGAGCGGCACCGCCTGCCACATTCTC
>JAGQPK010001427.1 GCA_020426755.1 Planctomycetales bacterium | reverse complement strand
CTTCCACCAGTTTCGCCAACACGGGAGCCCCCTCGGCGATTCCCGACTGCGCGGCAGCGCGGCCGGCAATCAAACGGAACTCGCCCGGTGCGTCGGCCAGCTGACCGATGACTGGTCGCAAGGCGGCGGCAGCGTTCGCAGCATCTCGCGCGGCAATCGGCCGCCACATTCCCAGCACGCGATCACGCGGGGATGGCGACGCCCATTGACCGAGCATCGTGAGCGCCTCCAGCCGCAACGCTTCTGGCCGTGATTCGTCAATCGCATATCTGGCTAGGCGTTTCGCGTGGTCTGGCCCGCCCGAACGATAGTTGGCATTCAAGGCGCGGCGTTGAGTCTCCTCGTTCAACCTGTCCGCCACGTCCAATCGCTGAGCCAGCGCATCGAGCGCAGCAGGAATTGGCGCGTCATGGATCGCTCGCGCCGATTCGGCGACAACAAACGGTTGCTCATCATGCAAAAACTTGGCGACCTCCGGCGATCCTAAGCGCCGTAAAGCAACCACGGCAGCAATTCGCAGGGCGGTCGAATCGTGTGTCGCGAGTTCACTCAGCTGTGCGGGAGTCGCAATGCGGCTTAGTGCCAACGCGCCAGCATGTCGCAGCACTGGATCGTGATTGTCGTTATCAATAACCAACTTCGTTACGTCCGCCAACGCGGCATGGTCATGTAGTTTGCCCAGCGTCAGGGCTGCGAAGTAGCGCACACGCGCATTGGCGTCGCCGAGCGTCCGGCGCAACGCGGCACGCGCCTCGTCGTCTAGGACCACGGTTGGCAGTTCGCATAACAAATCCG
>JAGQPK010001426.1 GCA_020426755.1 Planctomycetales bacterium | reverse complement strand
CGTGATCCCGAGCTGCACAACGGCCAAGCTCTGCTCGATCTCGTTCTTCATATGTACGGCGGTGGCGGCGCCGCGATGCCCGTCTCTGGCAAATTGCTCGAGCCGCGAGATCGGCACTGAGGCCAGTGCGATCTCGTAAGCTGCGAAGATCGCGTTGATAAAGATCATCAACACGACTACCAGAATCTCAGTGACGTCCATGAACGTGTGTTCCTCAGTGATGCGAGCGATTGTCACATCGAAGTGTAAGGAACTCGCTTGCGATCAGCAATCACGGGACATCAATTCGATCTGGCACACCAACCTTATGGAGTGCGATCGCGCAGCTATCGCTTTTCACTGGGCCGGTTCGCTGCGGAAACGCCGGACTCGAACTGTTCGGCGCCAAAGGATGTGGTGTCGGGACGTTTTTGAATTAGACGACTCCGCGTTGTCTACCGTCGATCACTTCGTTCGAAAGCGGCAGCTGCGCGGCCGCACTCCAAAAACTCGAACTACTACGCGCGAATGTACGCATTCATACTGAAGGCCAGCACGAGGTCGCGTGTTGTGAATTCTCCGTCGCAGTCCCAGTCGCCTTGCGACCAAAGCGTGTCGGTGGCTCCGGTTTCGTATTTGCCCGCTGCGAATACTGCGACGAGATCGCTGGAGTTGAAGATGCCGTCCAAGTTGACATCTCCCGGTCCCGCGCCGAAGTAGTTGTGCAGTAGCGTGTCGACATCTTGTTGGTCGACCGAGCCGTCGGCGTTTAGATCGTCGCGAGTCGGCGCATTGGGGCGCTGAATGGCCAGGCAGATTAGA
>JAGQPK010001425.1 GCA_020426755.1 Planctomycetales bacterium | reverse complement strand
CGTTTCGATCGACAGCCCGTGGCCAAGCCAAGGCACATGAGTCCACCCGTCAACCAAGCGACCGATCGCAGGCGAGTGTTCCAGAATAAGCTTTTCATGATGGATGTTTTCTGCTGAGACAAGCGACCAAACAAACCATACGCGGGTTACATTCAGTTTCATCCATCGGACGCGTAAACACGGTTTCGCGAATACAACAGTTTCTTGGCGCAAACTTGCCGTGATCGGATCAAATTGCCACGGCTACCTGGAATGCGGGCTATCGAATTTCGAATATCGATTGTTGAATTCTGAATATCGAATTTCGAATGAGACGGGACTGGCGCGCGCGTCCCGAAGCTGGCGGCTAGGGCGCTAATGGCTCGCTAGAAAAGCGATAGCTGCGCGATCGCACTCCAAAACAGCGGCGCGATCAAAGAAGCAGAAGTGCCGATCAACGTTGAACGTTGCTCACTTCAACATTCAACATTCAACATTCAACATTCGATATTCGATATTCGATGCGCTACGGCAGCAAGAAGATCCAGCCCAGCGTCGTGGCGGTTTGAAACACGACGGCATCCTTTTCGCCACGCGGCAACACTTCTCGGACACACGGTGCACAGTTGCCGGGCCGGTAGAGACCGTAGGATGTCACACAATCGAGCGGACGATCCACGCCCATTTTGTAGGGCAGCACTGGGAATGTCAAAAAGAAGCGAGTGCCAGAAATGACGGGCTGCAACGGCGGACAAACGGATTGGCCGTAACGCTCCAGTGGCGTATCGTCGAAATACAGCGGTCGATGAAAGAAGTTGGCTGCT
>JAGQPK010001424.1 GCA_020426755.1 Planctomycetales bacterium | reverse complement strand
CTTCCACGCCCACCGGATCCTTCGGGCCGCTACTCCCAGTCACGATCAGTGCGCCACCGCAAGACTTCACCCAACGCAATTCATCCGCCAAGCCAAATGGCCCCAGCGGATACCGCGTACTCACACCAAGCTTCGTGCCGTGCTCGCGCAACAAATCTCGAAACGCCTCGTCACCCATTTCCTCAATCTGCTCGCGCTGATTGCCATGGACTTTACACCAAATATCAATCACGTCGCAGCCGGCGCGCGTTACCTCGGGCAAAATCACGTCGAGCGGCAACTCGCCGTAGAGTGCGGACGAAAGTGCGTATCGCAGTTTAAAGGCAGGCGGAGCAGCAAACACAGTACCGGCCATTCCTGCCGCGACCGTTTGCATAAAGAGTCGACGCTTCACGAGTAGTCCTATCTTGGCTTGCCGCCGCGAACGACTTCACGCCACTTATGATTCGTCATTCGCATTTCAACGTGCATCGGGTTATCATCTTAGCCGATTGCCTCGGCTCCCGTCCTGCGTTTTGCGATGAAAGACAACTGAATGTCACAGCTCACCCGACGACAGTTCTGCCGCGATGCCGCGTTGCCAGTTGTCGCAAGCAGCATTGTCGCTTTGACGCGAACCGATGCCCAGGCCGCGCCGAGCGAACGAATTCGCGTCGGCGTAATCGGTGCGGGTGGCAGAGCCTTGTCGCTGATCGAGACGTTCGCCACCAATCCTACCGCAGAAGTGGTCGCAATCGCCGACCTGGACGCGAACCGTCTGCCGCTAGGTCTCAAACGAGCAGAAGCGGCGCAAGGCAAGTTGCCTCGCGCCGAAAG
>JAGQPK010001423.1 GCA_020426755.1 Planctomycetales bacterium | reverse complement strand
AAGCCGACGTAACCGAAACGGCCTCGGCCCAGTTGCGAATGCAGGTGTCACTTTCGATCGAGTCGATCCTTAACACTCCGTCGTGTACATCCGGACGACGTGATGAAGAAGCAATCGCAGGGCTTTTGCTTGGCGCCGTGCGTACGCTTGGTCACTTAGAGTCTAATGGATGTGCTCTATCTAGCATATAGTTTGTGGTTTGCTTTTGTCTATATTTAGTGCTTTCCGAAACTCGGTTGGCTCGGTTGCGGTTGATGCGATACAGCGACGGTTGTTGTGAACTAGGCAAACACGCCAACTTAGACGGACGCGTTAGCCTGATTTTGGAGTGCGATCGCGCAGCTATCGCTTTTCACGCGTGTCGGATCCTGGCAAGACGATGGAATCCGGCGGTTTGTCGAATCAGACGCGTGTTTCCAGACGTGCTTTCAGACACTCTACGTTCTTGCCTCTCTACGTTCTCGTGCACAGAAAAGCGGCAGCTGCGCGGCCGCACTCCAAAGGTTTTTGTTCCCGCCTGAAAAAAAATCGTCTCGGCAGCGTTATCTTGATAGAACAACTGACGACGACGTCACGAACCAGGCGACTTCATGGAAACGCACGCTGCCGAGACCGTTCGACGCTTGGTCGAGACGCATTGGAAGGGACTCGTTCTTTTCGCACGCCAGTGGACGGACGATCCTGAAGATGTCGTGCAAGAAGCGTTTGTGCGTCGGTTTCAGCAGACTCAGAAGCCTGTCGACGAGGTCGCGTGGCTGTTTCGTGTCGTGCGCAACGAGGCGATATCGCGTGCGCGTCGGCACCGGAGTCGCACCGCGC
>JAGQPK010001422.1 GCA_020426755.1 Planctomycetales bacterium | reverse complement strand
GTCCACAGCTTACCGAAATCAAGCACGCGGTCACGCGCTTCCGCATCACCTTGCGATGTTTTCGCGCGACCTACAAAGCCGGCCAACTACCCGATCGAGAAAACTTCCGCTGGGTCACGCCGGCAGAAATCACAAACTATCCGCTCAGTGTCACCGGCCGCAAACTCACGCGCTGGGTAGAATCCAGTACTTAACGTTGAATATCGAATATTGAATATTGAATTTTGAAGTG
The DNA here is from genome assembly GCA_020426755.1 of Planctomycetales bacterium. Taxonomy (GTDB): domain Bacteria; phylum Planctomycetota; class Planctomycetia; order Pirellulales; family Pirellulaceae; genus JAGQPK01. The sequence goes on along the minus strand of JAGQPK010001422.1, from coordinate 596 downwards.
AAGAGCATTGGCTATTCACGGTAGCAGGTCCTTTGGAGTGCGGCCGCGCAGCTGCCGCTTTCAAACGAAGGCAATGCGGCATGCCTGGCGCTGATTTGCCAATTCAATTCGCGCTTAATCGGGCGCTGCGCAGTGAAGCCGGTGCTGCACTGTGTATTGGGTACGAAGCGGATATGTCGACACTTGGCGACAGTTCCGCCTGAGGACGGCCGGAAGCTGACTTCTTCAATGCTGCCAGCCCTCGAGGAAAGCGATAGCTGCGCGATCGCACTCCAAAACTTGCAGCGAGTTACCGTGGAGTCAGCAGCGCTCTCACGGCGGCGCCGATGTCGGCTTGTCGCATCAAACTCTCGCCGACCAGCATCGCATTGACGCCCGCATCTTGAAGCATCTGAGCGTCGGCGCGTGTGTAAATTCCACTTTCGCCGACAAACACGCAGTCTGCCGGCACCTGTTGACGCATGCGCACAGTGTGTCCCAAGTCCACTTCGAACGTACGCAAGTCGCGGTTGTTGACACCGATCAAGGTGGCGCCGGCCTCGAGCACTCGCGCTAGATTTGCAGGTTCGTAAAACTCAACCAGCGGAGTCATCTCC
>JAGQPK010001421.1 GCA_020426755.1 Planctomycetales bacterium | reverse complement strand
ACAGATCGACAATACACGGAACTCACCGTCGCGTACTTCGACCTCAGCATAAGCGGCGACGAACGATCCTTTCTCGGTTCCACAGGCCAAGCCCATGCCGCGTCCCGCCTGCCGCGCGGCTTGCTTCCGATCTGTCCACTGGCAGCGATCACTCAATGCGACCAACACATCTCGGAGTCGTCCGTTATCTAAGTGCTTTAGTCGAAAGGCCAATGGATCTTGCTGCGCCTCCAAGGCTAACTCGTCCATCATTGATTCGCGTGCAAAGGTGTTGACCGTTGATGCGAGTGCACGATAGGAACCTTGACGTAAGGGCGAGTCAGTCGGAACAAATTGAGTCTGTCCCGACGCGGTTCGATAGGGGCACTGGAGCGCGGATGTGCCGGCGTTGTAGTTCGTAAACTGCCAGTTACCAATACGCTGGTTGGCATCAAGCTTAGCAGTGACTTCGATTCTGGCCGCCGGCCGGAAATAGGCCCACGTGAATTCTTCTTCGCGTGACCACTGAAGGCAGACGGGACGTGCGACTGCTTGGGCGAGCCGCGCCGCCTCGACCGCGACCTCGCCCGTATGCTTGCCACCAAAACCACCGCCCGCGTCCGGCACAATCACGCGTACTTGATCTGCCTTCAGTTGAAATGCGGCGGCCAGTTCGCTGTGCACACGTCCCGGTTGTTGCGTGCCTGTCCACACCATGACGGAGCCTGCGTTCCATTCCGCAACGGCAGCGCGAGTCTCCATCGGCACGTGCTGAATGTAAGCTGCAGTGTAAAGCCGTTCTACCGGCGCCGTTGCAACCTTCTCACCCACGGGATCATCGCCCCAACGTTCTGTCCGG
>JAGQPK010001420.1 GCA_020426755.1 Planctomycetales bacterium | reverse complement strand
TGCGCCTGCCGAGGCGTTTGACTCGCCACCGCCTCCGTCTAGTGCGAGTGACGACAACATTTCGCAAGTGATCGCCGAGCCGCAGTTGGCCGAATCGCGTGCGTATGACGCCACCGATAGCCCCAATTCAGCGCGCAATGTCGCGTGGCCTCGCGCGGCGATTCGGGCGCACGTACCGCCATCGCCAAGTGCTAGGCAGGTGATTCGCACGCCACAGGAACTCGCGCCCGGACAGGTGCTCGAGGCGCGAATCACTCCTGCTCAGTTGCCACGCGTTGCCGAGCAACTGGCGCAAGATCGTTTTGCTTATCAGCAGATTGCGCCCGATGGGACAGTCGTGAAAGCAGTGGGTGGCGCTACACAAGATTTCACTTTGCAGGATAAAGACAATGCGTCTCGCGCCACCGTACGTCGAATTCAGCCGAGTGTGGATGAGTCGACCACGGTGCAGCTACTCGTGCACGGTAATCCTGCGGAGGTCGTGGCGTCATTGGAGTCGCTGGGCGACGTGTCGTGGACCGTATCGCCGTCGGACGAATGGTTGCAGCGGAGTACACCGGAGGCGAAGCAGGCACAGCGTTTGGTTGCTGGCAATGACGCGCCGGCACGTGCTGCCGGACTGCGAGACTTCTTTGTACAGGGCCAACTTCGTGGTGGCGCGGAGGAGATAGATCTTTCCGTTGCTCCAGAGGAAAGCAACGCTGATGTCGCTGACGGTGTCGCTGAGCACGTTCAAGCCGAGTCTCTTACGCTCCGCAAGCAGTCGTCCACGGCTGCGTCGATCCTGGTCATCATGCAGATCGACAACGGGCCGGTCGAAGCGAGCCCCACGCTTGCCAGTCCAGCGGAC
>JAGQPK010000141.1 GCA_020426755.1 Planctomycetales bacterium | reverse complement strand
CGTCATAGGCAAACTGTTGAATGATCGCACCGTGCGGATCGAGTAGCGTCAACAGTTCTCCGCCGTTGGACAGCTGCCCACTAAACGCATTGGCGCGAGCGGCATCGCCGACGCCGGTCGCAATCGGTACGTTCTTTCCGTAGCGACTCGCGAACGCCGCTGCATTTCGCACCACGACCGTTGCGGCACCGGGCGCCAACTGCTGATCCGCAAAGGTAAAGCGAATGCCTTCCAGTTCTCCATCACGCTCGACTTGTACCAACTGGACACCATTCAAGTTGACCGGAGTACTGCCGACGTTACGGAGTTCGATGAATTCGAACTCCTCGTTGTTGGCTAATAGTTCGTTGCTGGCGGCGTCGGCTGGATTGTAATTGATCTCTGTGATTCGTAGGGAGTTTCGCCATGGCGATGTCGCGGTCGAAGTAATCGCCGTGGTGGCGGATTGCACGAGCTTACCTTGGAAATCGTATGCCTCCAGTGTCACTTCCGTGTCACCGGCGCTAACTGGCACGATCGTTCGCCAGGTATTCGTCGATGTCCACTCGACATGCAACGGGATTTCGGAACCCGCCACTCGCATTGTCCTCACGTTGACCCAGCCGGTACCCTCCAACGTTACACCGCCGTCCGCCGCAGCCGTCGCGCCGGCTGCCGTTGTGATGGCGAAGTCGATGCGTGGAATCGCCCGTTCGACTTGTCCAATGGCGTATGTCGAGCGATTGGCGATGTAGTTTTTAAAGCTCTGGAAGGCAGGCTGTGATGGCACCAACAAGTCGAAGTGATCGATCCAGCTGTTGATGTAGTCGGAGTTGAACGACGTGTCGACGATGTCCATCACATGACCGTAGTAGATCCGCTCATTTGCCGCATCGGCCATCAGTTTTCGCTGTTCGGCGTTTGTGATCAGCGATGTCGTAGCGCCCTGTGTAAATGAGAAATCCATGTCCCAAGGGAGGAATACTACGCGGTTGTCGCTTGGTCGTACGTAGAACATGCCGTTATGTTGGGCGCCTGAGGCGTAGTTGTCACCCACACCGGTGAGGATCTGAACCGCGAACGAACGTAGCCACTCATCGACGTCGATCAATTCCGCAATGTTTTCAAAGTAATTGGGCGATGACGATGGCCGGCCTAGTTGCTTGAGCATTTCCATCAGCCGGCTGTAATCGTCCTGCGAACGATTGTTCTTGATCAACCAGTGCCAGCGATACGCTTCCTTGTTGTCGCCTTGATCGGTCATGTTGACGCCGGTGACTTGGTCTGGCTCCGGCACCTTCAGACCTTCCACGCCACCGCGAGTGGAGGTTGGATAGTAGATCAGTTCGTATTCGTAGGCCGTGCCGTCGCTGCCGTTCTCATACATCGAATCCATGAAGACATCGTTGTAGCGAGCCATCGCCAGCATCGCGCTCCCCGTATGTCGCGGGTCAGGCGAAATGACGTTGATCAAGTCGTCATACAGTTGAGGCAGGTTGCCGGCACGGGCCACGATTTGACGAATGATGATTTCTTCTTGGCTGTACTCGTTGCCGCTACCGCTGCGATCTACGCCCACGGTTGCATGAACTCCGCGGAACAGATGATCCGAGGGGAATTCAATGTTGAAGCCCGCTCGCACGACCTGATTGCGGCCGCGCTCACTGCCTTTCAAGCGAATGCCAACGTCGTAGAAGATTTCGTCTTCGCGATAAATGACCGTCGCACCGATCCGATTATTGCTCATCACATTCGTAACCAAGTGCAAGTTCGCCGTGTCGGATGGTGTCATCACGATGCGCATGTTGTGTCGCGGATCGTCCGTCGCATTGCCATCATCAACGCGGAACATGGCTCGCGAAGCAGGGCCGGCGGCTGGATACATTGAAGTGGCACCCGCGTTGTCCGCGCCTTCAACATAGAACTGCACGCGTGCCGCCGCAGCTTGGCCCGGCACAACACCGCGATACACACCGTCGGAGCCCAGCGTCATATTCACCGCCAGGAAATCGCCGTCTTCAACCGAGTAGTGCAACGTCAACGGGCCGACACCCTGGGGATCGGCGGCTGCGATCGACACTGTCACCGGCTCATTCTCGGCAGGCACTGCCGGCGAATGGATCATGCCATAGTAGGTTGGACCGATGTTGTCTTCGTGTTGCGAGTTAACGCGGCCGGGTGTACCGACGCTGGTTGGTCGCGCTACACGGGTCGTCGTCCCCAAGCGGTTGAAATACAGCCGCGAGTTGAGCTGATTCGAGCCGTTGATCCAGCGGACTTGGAACGTCACTTCATAGGTGGCGGAGTTCGATAGTCGAATGTAAGTGTCGCCATCCTTGAGTGTGGTGCCAGCATTGTTATGCATATGCTCTGTCGGCCCAGTGGCAAACAGCGACAGCACGTGGTTGTTCGGATTGTCTGGATCGGCGACCACTGTGCCATGTTGCGTGCCAATGATTCGCCACGCCGCCGGGCTGGCTCCCAACTCATCCAGATCGAAGCTGCCGTTCTGGATCAGTTCGCGCGCTTCGGGCGTGTCTGGGTTTTCTACGACCGACACGTTGTCGATCAGCACGTTGCCGTCATTGAGCAAGCCCAACAGGAACTCGTTGTATTGAGCCGGGTCGCTCGATGTGATGCTGCGGCCCGTTCCACGCAGACGGATCGTCTGCCAGTCGACCTGCTGATATTCTTCACTGGCCGCCCACGACTCCGCCGCATTGTTGTCACTGAACGGGTCGCGCAATTCCAAGCTGCTACCGCCGCCGTCAGCCCATTGGGACCAACGGCCACTGTCGTAGTAATGCACGTTGTCAACTAGATTGCCGGATCTATCGAGCAATTCGATGTTCTCACCGCTGTTAGATAGACGGCTCACGAACGGGCCAAGCACTTGCTTGTCCGACAGTTCAGGATGCTCGGCCAATAGCATCGCCGGATCTTGAGCGATCACGAGATAGCTTTGCGGAGCGAGTTTGGTGCCCAGCGGGAAGTCGAAATTCAAGCCAGCACCGAACGTCCAGCCGCTCAAGTCAATCGTCGAGGTTGTGCTGCGGTTGAACAGCTCGATCCATTGCTCATCATTGTCATACAGCTTGTCGGAGTCGCCGACGTAGAAGCCTGGTGCGTGATACATGATTTCGTTGATCACGATATCACGTTGCACATCAAAAACGTTAGCGGCACCAAATGATTTGCTGGTCGGGTAGTACCAGTTGTCACCGCTGGTAGCGTCGCGCCCGCGGAGTCGGCCACTAATTCGCTGTGCGTCCGCCAATGTGACGCCATCGGGAGCAATCAGGAACAGTTCGTCACCGTCGCCCGTTGAGCCTTGTCCGCCCAATTGCGCTCGCGTCAACGTTGCATAGCTGTGTGCGCCGATTGTCAGCGACGGCAGCGTTTCGCCCGCTAGTTGGTAGCCTGCCAAGTCGATGGCCACATCGTGTGGATTGTAGAGTTCAACTTGGAAATTCGCGTCACTTGCGGCACTGATTTCGTTCAATACCGGCATCAACACACTAGCCGGGTCGATTGGCACGGCAGTCGCCTGCAGTTCGAACGCCAAGAATGCATCATCGTTTGCGCCACCGTTCTTGTGCACTTCGATAGCCAATACGTTGTCACCTCGCACCAGTGCGGTGGCTGGCACAGTGATCCAACCCGTTGCACCGATTTCGGTGATTTGTGATGTAGCGGGCGTCGTTGCATTCACGGCACCTGCCGGCATGTTCTCGCGATAGATCTCCTGGCCATTCAAATAAAAGACCGCCCCGTCATCGATCATAAAGTTGAGCTGCAACTTTGCGCCGGCCGTTTCGCCTTCGAACTTGAACTCGCGGCGGAAGTAATAGGTTGTCGCGTCGGCTGCTAACGTCGTGTGTTCAGTTGGCAGGTCACCGGGCACAACGGGCCCGACGAGGACTGCGGTGGGCGCATCTAGTGGTGAGTAAACACCGCGGGCCAGGCCCTGCACGGCCTGGAGCGGTAACGCTTTGGTCCACACGGCCACGTCATCGAGCGCACCAGCGGCCACTTCACCAGCGGCGTTCGGCGCTCCACCTAGATAGAAAGCGGTCTCGGGCATATCGTGCGTCGTCACGCCGCTGCCGATCAGTTCGCCGTTGACGTAGTAGTTTAGTGTTGGGCCCTGTTTAACGACGGCGAAGTGCGCCCACTTGCCGACGGTCACCGGGTAAGCGATCGCCGGATCGGCGGTGCCACCGTTAACGTACTCAAATTTGCTTGGCGAGAACCGCACGAATGGCGTGCCGTCGCCCGTATCTCGATTCCCCACGATCACGCCGTCTTCATTGGGAACTGATTTGGGACGGAACCAGAACGACCAAGTGAAGTCGTCGTTCACGCTGATGGCCGGAAGCGTGCCCGCGTCGACGTAATCGTTTTGTCCATCCACGTTCAACACGATCCCGCGTTGCGTATCGATGGACCAATACGGGCCGCGTTGCAGTCGACCCGTCGCGCCACCTTCGGCCAGATTCGTTACGTCATTACCATTGGTTTCGCTGAGCGGCCAGTAGCCATACAGTCCCTCGCCGGCACCGATCAGGCCGCCTTGATTCTGCGGCGGGAATTGTGCGTTCTCTGTTTGGTACGGCCCGGCGGCGGTCTGCCAACTCGAGTCGTCAAAACTCGCATCGCGCCAACTGGTGCCGGGGTCGACACCCGAATCGAGATAGCTTGTGTTGCTACTCCACGACGACAAGCTAACGGTTTGCGGAGTGCTGTCGTAAGCGGGAAAGTTTTCCGCGCCAGGTGTGCCGCCCAGTTGTCGGCTGGTGGTCCAGTTGTCCGCTTGATCCGATGGAGTGTGGACGTACTTCTTCGCCAGTGAAGCGCCCGATCCATCAGGTCCGACGGGCCAATCGCCGCCGTCGGAGTACTCCATGATATCCATCACGCGATCCGCATTGTTGCGTAGCAGCAGTTCTTCGCCACCGTTGCTGAGCCGACCCGAGAACGGGCCGACGGCGCCCTGGTAGCCGGAGCTGGCGGCGAGTGCGGCAGGATCGCTGGCCACGACCAGATAACTGTTGCCGGGAATGATCGTTCCCGGAGCGAACTGATAGAAGATGCCGCCCGAGATCTGCCAGCCGGAGATGTCCATGTCGATGCCCATTTGATTCTTGAGCTCGATCCATTCCAGCAATGTCTGCGATCCATCCGGGTTGTACATCACTTCATTGAATGTCACGACCGAATCACCCGTCGGAGTCGTGATGCGAGTGTCTGGCGTGGGACGCAGCAATTGGACGTCGACAACACTGCTGGTCGCAATGCCATCGCTGATCGAATACGTAAACCAATCGCGGCCGGTTGTGTTGGCGCTGGGCGTATAGGTGAATGAGCCGTCGCTTTGCAACACGACATTGCCCTTTTGCGGCGCATCGACCAACGTCGCGATCAAGGTCGCACTATCAATATCGCTATCGTTGGCCAGCAACCCGGTCGCGGCAGCAACCGTCAACACATCGTCGGGCACGACGTACGCATCCGCGACAGCCACGGGCGCGTCATTGAATTCCTTGATCGTCAATTGCACCGTGGCGTAGCCTGAGACGTCGACGCCGTCGCTCAACTGATAAGTAAACTCATCCGTGCCGCTGTAGTTGGAAGCCGGTGCATACGCCAACGCACCATTCGCCTGCACAAATAGCGAACCGTGACTGGGACGCGTGTAGTCGACAATCGTGAGCACATCGCCATCCGCGTCGACATCGTTAGCCAAGACGCCTGTGGCCGCCGTTAAGTCGAGTGTCGAATCTTCGTCTAGCACAAACTGATCGTCATTCGCGACGGGGGCGGTATTGACGACCAGCGTCACAGTCGCCGGCGGCGAAGTCGTTTGACCGTCGGTCGTGCGATAGGTAAACGTTGTCGTGCCCGCGAATCCGTTTGGATCGTATGTGAATGAACCATCTGCGTTCAGTTGAAGAGTGCCCGCAGTGGCGGCTTGGTCCAGTATCGCGGTGATTGCAGCACCGTCGTGGTTGACGTCATTGCTCAATAGACCCGTGGCCGTGTCGACGTTGAGGGTTAGTTGCGGCGTCGTTTGATAGTTGTCGTCGACGGCAAGCGGTGCGTCATAAACTGGAGTCACCGTTAGCGACACCGTTGCGACGTTGCCCGGCCGAAAGTCATTCGACGTGTACGTAAAACTGTCACTGCCTTGGTAGTTCTCGTTGGGCACATAGTCGAACGAGCCATTTTCGTTCAGCGTCAGCGTGCCATGCTGAGGACCGTCGACGAGGATTGCCGTCAGCGCATCGCCATCGGCATCGGTATCATTCGCCAGTACACCATTCGCTGCCGCTACTGACAACGTTGTGTCTTCGGCAACTTGATACGCATCGGCGTTTGTGACGGGGGACACATTGCTGTAATAGGCATGCACTTCCGAGATAAGCGATGTGGCCTCTGCGGCGCTCAATGTGCCGTTGTACAATCGCACTTGGCCGATGTCGCCGTCGAAGCCGTTGGAGTTCGAAGTGAGCATCCCGATTGTGAGGTCGCGCGGTGATCGCGACTGCGCGTCGAAACCACTCTGCGTATCAACCGGCTTATCGTCAACGTAGATCGACATGTTTGCGCCTTGCCGCGTCACGACGACGACGTGCAAGTTTCCATCGTTCAAGCCCGTCGCAGTTGAAAACATGCTGACGCTAGGAATGCCGAAGCCAGTGCCCATGCCAGTCGAGATCTGTCCGGCTTGGTTGATGGAGATGCCCCAATCGGCCGAGAACCCGAGTGCGCTTGAATCGACGAGTCCCGAATTGTTGAACCATGCACCATTCGCACCGACCAGCGACTGTGAGTTCGTTTGAAACGCAACGGCGACAGAGAAGTCGTCGGGGGAATTGAGCGGGTTATCGGCAGAGGTGATGCGAACGCCATCATGGCCATCGGAGGGATCGAAGTGGACAACAGTGCGGCCGCCTGGGCCGGCGTCGTTCACTTGGGGGACGCCGAACACGCGAGTTTCAATGGCACTAGGCGTGGAGTCGATCCAACTGTCCAGGTTTGTACTGTCAGCGGCCGTCGTCAAGTTCTGATCGGCCACCCAATAACCCACTAGATCGCCGGCGAGTAATTGCCGGGCTTCCAGCGATTCGCCGCCGCCAAGTCGCTGTCGTTGGAACCGAATGCTCTTGTTTTGATTCTTCTTAAGTGCCGCCCGAACTCGCTCCGCCCGCGTTCTTATCCCTTTGCGCATCTCATACTCCCGCACGAGTTGTCTCGTCAACGTCACCGTACACCATCTTGAACCACTCCGAGCCCATGGCCCGGTCGTCAGGCAGGGCGTATTCTAAACCACTCCAATCGTTGCTGGCCACAAAAAAAGACGTAACACGCTCAACGGACTTCGCACATATGTCACGGACTTCAGCTGACCAGTCGCTTGCCCGTCTCGATCGCGCGTTCTACCGCCGAGATGCTGCACGAGTTGCGCGAGAGTTGCTCGGACAGCGATTGGTGCATATCCGCGACGGCGTGCGCGTCGCCGGAACGATCGTGGAAACCGAAGCGTACCTGGGGACCAACGACAAAGCTGCTCATTCCTATAACGGACGCCGCACGGCACGTACCGAAACGATGTACGCTGATGGTGGCACCGTGTACGTTTTTTTGAACTATGGCATTCACCATTTGTTCAACGTGGTGGTCGCTCATCAAGAGGAGCCGCAGGCGGTACTCATCCGCGCCCTGGAGCCAACGGAAGGCTTGGCTGCAATACGAGCGCGACGACCGCGCGCACGTCAGGCCCGCGACCTGTGTTCCGGCCCCGGCAAGCTAGGAGCCGCATTAGCTATCGACCTGTCGCACGACGGAGCCGATCTAGTTACGAGCGCCTCGCTGTTCATTGAGCGAGCACGCCAACGTCCGTTGCCGAAAAGACAAATCATCGTCGGCCCACGCATCGGCGTCGACTATGCTGGCGAATGGGCCGCCGAACCACTACGGTTCCACATCGCTGGGAACATTCACGTGAGCGGCCGATCGTAACTGGTGTTCTGCTGCCCGCTAAATGACCGAGCGCGATCATGCGCGGTAATTCAGTTCACTGCAATGCTGTGGTTCGCCGTAGCGCGCAAGCGTCGGTTCTGCCCTGGCGCTGATTTTCCAATGGCCGTGAGAACCGCGGCTGGCGCCTTTCGGCGAACTGCGTGTTCGTTAGCTAATGATGTCGTGCAAGACGCGGCCGTGCACGTCGGTCAGGCGGCGATCAATGCCGTTGTGGCGTGCGGTCAATTTGTGGTGGTCAATGCCCAGTAAGTGCAACATGGTAGCGTGGACATCGTAAACGTAATGAGGGTTGTTGCGATCTAGCGGCTTGTATCCCCATTCGTCGCTTTCACCAAACGTGGTGCCGCCTTTGATGCCACCTCCGGCCAGCCAGTTGGTGAACACGTATGGGTTGTGGTCACGGCCGGTTTGCCCTTGGGACGACGGCATGCGTCCGAATTCTGTGGTCCACAGAATGAGCGTATCTTCTAGCATGCCGCGTTGCTTGAGATCTTGAATCAAGGCCGCTGCACCGCGTGACATCCCCAGCGCCAAGGGTTCGTGGTCGCGTCGAATATCTTCATGCGAGTCCCAATTGCGGCGCGGGTGAGCGTTGTCGCAGCCAGACCAGATCTGAATGAAACGCACACCTCGTTCGAGCAATCGCCGCGCGATCAAGCACTTGCGCGAGAAGTACTCGGTTTCCTCGACCGTATTGATCTCACTTGGAAAAGAGGTCTTGCCGTGGTCAAGGCCGTACAACTTGAGGATGTGCGCCGGTTCATCTGAGACATCGAGCGCCTCGGGCGCGGCCAACTGCATACGCGCCGCCAACTCATAGCTGTGAATTCGCGCGGCCAAGCGAGAATCGCCCGGACGTTGGGCAGCATGTTGGGAGTTGAGTTGCTGGGCCAACGCAAGTGTAGCGCGTTCGCTGTCGGCAGTTACGAAAGGTGTCTCGCGTGGGAACAGATCGCGAATCGGTTCGCTGTCGATTGGCTGAATGATTGTGCCCTGGTGATTGCCGGGCAGAAACGCGCTGCTCCAATTCTTCGTGCCATTGGAGGCGAACCCGCGATGGTCAGGCATGACGACGAAGGTTGGCAAGTTCTCGTTCATACTGCCCAAGCCGTAGCTCACCCAACTACCGGCACCGGGAAAACCCGGCAGTTGGAAGCCGGTCGCCTGCAAGTAAGTAGCTTGGCTGTGTACACCTGTCTTGCCGACGATCGAATGTAAGAATGCGATGTCGTCGACGCAGTTGCCGAGCGGTGCCACGATTTCGCTGAGCTGCTTGCCGCACTGGCCGTATGGTTGGAATTTCCAGGGAGACTTGAGCCAGGGGCCAAGTCCATCTTGAAACGCTTCAACGTGTTCGCCAAAGTCAGACTCTTCGCCGTGATGCTTTTCCAGAAACGGTTTGTAGTCGAACATGTCGAGCGGACTGGCGGCGCCCGCCATGAACAACTGCACGACACGTTTGGCGCGAGGTTGAACGTGATATTGATCCAGCTTGGCGCCGATTCCGATCGGGAACGGCTTGTCCGTTGCCGATGTAGTGCCTCCCCAGGCCGCGTCTGCCAACAGTGTGTCACCTGCTGACATCGCGACTGCGTAGAGCCCAAGCTGTTGCATGAAGTCGCGTCGCGGGCAGACCGTTTGCTGCACGCTGTTGGTGGCGACTTGCTGACTGCGATCGTGCGGGGAGAACAATTTTCGCATGACGCTCGGCACGGGCCGCTCCTGTTATGTTGCCGTTGACTCACGATCCGCTGC
>JAGQPK010001419.1 GCA_020426755.1 Planctomycetales bacterium | reverse complement strand
TGCGCCTGTCGAGGCGTTTGACTCGCCACCGCCACCGTCTAGTGCGAGTGACGACAACATTTCGCAAGTGATCGCCGCGCCGGAGTTGGCTGAATCGCGTGCGTACGATGCCACCGATAGCCCCAACGCAGCACGCAATGTCGCGAGGCCCCGCGCGGCGATTCGGGCGCACGTACCGCCATCGCCAAGTGCTCGGCAGGTGATTCGCGCGCCGCAGGAACTCGCGCCCGGACAGGTGCTCGAGGCGCGAGTCACTCCTGCTCAGTTGCTACGCATTGCCGAGCAACTGGCGCAAGATCGTTTTTCCTTCCAGCAGATCGCGTCAGATGGAACGCTAGTGAACGCATTGGGTGGCGTGTCGCAAGGTTTCACTCGGCAAGATAATGACAATGCGTCTCGCGGCAACGTACGTCGAATTCAGCCTAGGGTGAATGAGTCGACCACGGTGCAGCTACTCGTGCACGGTAACCCTGCTGAGGTTGTGGCGTCACTGGAGTCATTAGGCGACGTGTCGTGGACCGTATCGCCGTCGGACGAATGGTTGCAGCGGAGTACACCCGAGGCGAAGCAGGCACACCGTTTGGTTACTGGCAATGACGCGCCGGCACGTTCCGCCGAACTGCGTGACTTCTTTGTACAGGGCCAACTTCGTGGTGGGGCGGAGGAAATGGATCTTTCCGTCGCTCCAGAGGAAAGCAACGCTGATGTCGCTGACGGTGTCGCTGAGCAAGTTCAAACGGATTCTCTTACGCTCCGCAAGCAGCAGTCCACGACTGCGTCGATCCTGGTCATCATGGAAATCGACAACGGGCCGGTCGAAGCGGGCCCCGCGCTTGCCAGTCCAGCGGAC
>JAGQPK010001418.1 GCA_020426755.1 Planctomycetales bacterium | reverse complement strand
GATCTCAACGGCTCGACTATACCAGCTCCGTGCCAAGGAGTTGTCACTTTTGATTACGGCCAAGTCACCCAGTTTTCGACAAACGGACGCGGGAAGAGTGCCAGCGGAGTACTCGGCTTCCAGCAACTCAGCAACTCGTTCGGCTTCCTGCGGAGTGTCCGCCAATCGGGCGATGTATTCCAACACCTTGCCTCGATCGGGCGCGAATTCCAGCATGCGATCCAACACCAGCCAGCGATCGCGCACACCCAGTGCACCTCGGGCTGCGGCGACGCGGAGCGCGTGTTCAGCCAGTTTCATAGCACCGGTGCGTAGGTCGTCATCGTCTGGGTGATCAACGAGAGCTTTGGCAGCAACTTCCACTGCCTTCGGGTAGTCGTCCAGGATCTCATAGGCAGCCGCCCACATGGATGCGTCCTGCGCGCTCAATGGCTCCGAGTCGGCTGCTTGAGCCAGCACTTCATAGTGGGTGAGCACGCTACGTGCCACGCGACTTGCTTCGAGTCGATCGCCAGTCGCTCGCAATAGCCCGGCAACCTGCAGCCGTTGTCCGGGGCTTAGCCACTGCAAATGCAGACGCGACAAGAGTTCCGTAACGTCATCGTGCTTGCCTTCTGCCGCGTACAGTTGTGCCAGCCAAATTCGCGGGCCAGGTTCGGTGTCGCGCTGTGCAATGGCCGCGCGTAAGGCGTCCTTCAGCAACTGCGCGGCCTGAGGATTGTCTTGCTCAATCTGCCCGCTATCGATGTGCTGTGCGACCCAGAGGTGCGCCTCATAGGCCACGGAACTTTCAGGTTTGGCGAGATCCTTGATCTGCGAATATGCCAGTTCGAGTTCCCCACGTTGTTCTGCCAGGAC
>JAGQPK010001417.1 GCA_020426755.1 Planctomycetales bacterium | reverse complement strand
ACAACGGAAGCGCTCAGTACGATTCGCGAGGCCGCCTCAATCGAACAGCAAGTCTGGCGGCAAAACCTCACCAACGAAGCTCGCAACGAGCGTATCTACGCGGTATTGGGCGCGACAACCGGAACCGACTTGCCTGCTGAGCCAGAGGCCTGGTGGACTTGGTGGCGTGAATATAACGACCAATATGAAGTCGATCGTCCCACAGAAGTACGCTATGCGAGCACCACGAGCCGCTACTCATTCGATGTGCCCGGCGGCGGGAGGAGGCATGAGTGCTTCGTGGCGGGGACGCTTGTCCGCACGCAAGCGGGCTTGCGACCAATTGAACAAATTGCCGTCGGTGACCGCGTGTTGGCACAGGATGTCGAAACAGGTGAACTTGCCTACAAGCTCGTACGTGGCACGACGGTACGGCCGCCGACTGCGATGCGACAAATCTCAATTGGTTCCGAGTCATTCATCTCGACAATGGGACACTTATATTGGGTGGAAGACAAGGGCTGGCGAATGGCGCGAAATCTCGAAGTCGGCGATCGGCTCCACACCGTCGCAGGCATGCTGTCCATCGAGGCGCTCGAGGATGCAGGAGATGCCACGGCCTACAATCTGATTGTCGACGATTTCGACACCTATTTTGTCGGCAAGAACTCGATACTCGTGCACGACAATCAAGATCGTCAGCCAGTGCAAGTCCGTACGCCAGGCCTGCCAATCAAACGCGGTTAGTCTTATGGAGTGCGATCGCGCAGCTATCGCTTTCTTCGTACTCGTACTCGTACTCAGCGAAGCGGCACTCTTACTCGGCACTCGTGTTGACGGGCTCAAGCGGATCAGCCGATTTAGGAGTGATGATTTCGGATTACTGAT
>JAGQPK010001416.1 GCA_020426755.1 Planctomycetales bacterium | reverse complement strand
CAGAACCTGGTCTGTATGTGGCCGTCTCAGCCATAGGACGAAAAGTACCTGCCGTCCTTCGAGAATGCGACGCGGTCTGAACAGGCCGTATGCCCGGCCAGCACACTGTCAATGGAATTCAGATCCTTCAGACGATACATCCGCGTGGAACCTTCATCCGTGTTATCACTGACGCCCACGATCAGGTACTCGTCATCAGGCGAAAACGCCACCGCATTTGCCCGACCTAGTTTCAAGTACGGCGCCAACTGATAGCCACGCAGTGTCGCCAGCAACGTGCCGGTCTCGACATTCCAGACGCGAACTTGCTTGCCCCCGGCCGCTGCCAACAGCGTGCCATCTTTGTTCAAGGCAATGTCACGGATCGTCCCAGGGCTAAATCCATCCGCATCAGCAATTAGAAAACGCTCCTCCGCAATCGTCGTCCGAGCGGGCCAGAAGAGGCAGAGCAGGAGGATCGCGAAGTGCAGTAGCGAACGCGTCATGGGCGATTGTCCACTAGAAGTTGCGTCATTGATCGACGCTCATGATAACTCGAAAGCCAAAGTTGACAGCAGCGTAGTCGTGACTGTGAGCACTGCGGACCGCAGTGCGAATATACTCGGAAAATCAGTAGAAACAGCCGCCTCGGGCAACACGCAAGTCCCCACTATTTGGTCCCTTGGGATCCCGGAGGGTCCGTTGCGCGTAGTAAGTCTCGCTATACCAGTCGGAGCACCACTCCCACACGTTGCCGTGAACGTCGTAAAGACCAAACGGATTGGCTCGAAAGCTGCCGACCGGCGACGTAAAGACGTAACCATCACTTCGTCGCAGCGTATCAGGCCAGCCCGGAAACTGTCTTCTCAGAGTTGCGTCGCGTACGTTCGCCAC
>JAGQPK010001415.1 GCA_020426755.1 Planctomycetales bacterium | reverse complement strand
TCGCCACGGTTCGATCGTGCCGTACCAATTTCCTCGTGATTATGGCGAAGGCCCGCCAGGACCGAGGTGGACTACGAGCGGGGCACTATCGCTGGGCGACTACACCTTTGACGTCCGCGTGCCCGCTTATCCGGAGTGACATTGTGCGCTACGCTATCTATTGTCTTGCATTTATGACCATTGTGGTCGCCGGCTGGCGCGTGTCTCAGATGCGTACATTTGATGCGATCAAGCGAGTTCCACAGCCGGAGCTGCGCGCCCTGCTCCGCGAATTGGCGGAGGCTGAGCCAGCGATTGCTCCGCCGCTGCGTCCCGCGGTACCGGCGTCGCCCACATTACCTTACTCGCCGTTGCTGGCAATCGAGTGCGACGGAGTTTGGCACTACCTGCGCATGATTAACTTCGGCAACTGGGAAGAACAGATGCGGGAGTCAAAGATCAATCATTTACGACTACGTTTTAGCGAACCAAGCCGCCACCTCGACTATCGTCGCGACGACCTGGAATTGTGGCGGCTCGCGTCGTGGCACACCATGCGGCACCTCGATGTGCGTGACTATGGTGAGTATCGGTTCGAGAACATGCGCAAACAACTCATGCCAGACGGTCACACGCGTTCGACTTCTGCGGCCGAAACTAGTGAATTCACATCCGTGCGCGACCTGAACTTAGGCCGTCATCAAATAAGCCACTTAGGCTCGTTCCCCAAGTTGGAGCGTGTCCAAGTGTTCGACCCCGAGGTTCTGCAAGAGATCACTGATACTTACCCGCACGTGTCAGTAGCAGTCGTTCCTGACAATACGGGAGGTTGGTCTCGAACGACCGACGGGTTTCTCCAGACAGACGGAAACCTAACAGCGCGTTCCGTGCCGCCGAATCCGACTG
>JAGQPK010001414.1 GCA_020426755.1 Planctomycetales bacterium | reverse complement strand
GTGCAAGGCGTACGATAGCGTGCCGGCTAGCGGAGCGCCGGGCAGTTCCAGTCGAATCGCTTCAATGACGTACGCGCCGGGATTGAGCAACACGCTGGACGCACTGCGCGACTCGCCCGCTCGACTGGCAACTTCGTAGACGATCAGCCCCGTGTCGTCGATGATTCGCAGCATCACTCCAGCGGGGCTGGGCGACGGCGGTGGATTGACGGTACCTGCTGTCAATAGGAAGTTGAATAGCTGCGGTGTCGCTACCGTCAGTTCGTGGGCAGCACGCTGCTCGCCTTCGGCTAGTTCTCCCGCTACAAACTCTGACAGTTCGATTGCCGCCGTAGGAAAACTTACTTGCAGTTGGTAGTTTCCACCATCAAACGCCAGCGTATTTGCGGCTGAGACACGCAGTGTCAGTTCGCTGTCAGCTCCCACATTCTGGATCTGCACCACAAGTCGTCCGTTACCATTGACAATAATGCGTGCTGGAAGCGGATGATTGTCGTTGTCGAACGCCTGCAACTGCGGAATCAGTCCACCGATATCAAGCGAATCAAGTTCGACTTGGACGGTCACCGTATCTCCAGTTGTCGCTCTTGGCGTACTAACGCGGTAGTAGTCGACGTCGGACAGGTCACTCAAGCTGGCAACTTGTAAGAATCGAACGGCTTGGGCTCCGTCGTCTTCCGCCTGCAGTTCGGTTGCTTCACCTGCCTCTTCGTTCGAGTGATTGTCGTCATTCAATAGTTTCTCACCCTCGGGTGACAACATCGCGTCAAGTGCATCCGTGGAGATGTGTCGAAGCCGAGTGCGTGCCGCGCGGTTTACTTGATTCGTTCCTATTCCCAGCAAGCTGTCTGCGGTGATTGTCAGTGAGTAAGCACCGACGCCGAA
>JAGQPK010001413.1 GCA_020426755.1 Planctomycetales bacterium | reverse complement strand
CACTCCGTAGCGAGCGAGCGTACAAACGCCAAGCTGACGCCCGACAACACACGATTCGTCCTGGGCGTTACGAGTCCCTCGCCAGCAAAGTGTGCGATCACATTAGCGGTCGGAGTCTCCGCAACGCAGCCGTCGTCATGCAGGAGCAGTGCGGTCGCTTGCTTGTCTCGTGTTCTCACTTCCTTGGCCGCCAGATAGTAGTGCATTCGACTGCGACATTTTAGATGGCTTGGCCACGCGGCAGGCGACACCTGACGGATGGTCGAGCTAAGCAGTGGCAGGCCGACTTCATAGGCACTGGCCCACAGCCGAAAGGGCAGGGGATACGTGTGAACGCAAACTGTCGCATGGGCATTGTCGCCGCGCGCATACAGCGGATACAAACCAGGTGTTACAAACACGGTCACACCCAGATCATCAAGCGGGTCGAGCTGCTGCCAATTGTGTGTCACCACGCGTTGAATCGCTCCGACCAGCTCATCGCGATCAGGCACCTGGTCCCATCCGAGCCATCGGACCGCTGCGAATAGCCGATCCAAGTGGACATCGACCTGAAAAGGAACTCCGCCGAACGTGCGCAGTTGCTCGCTAATCGTGATACCTTGCAGAAATCCCGCGTCACCAACGAACACGTTGGCCTCAGCAGCAGGAATGTCGCGGCCGTTCAGGTAAGCAATGAGTGACATCAGACGCCGCGCGGTTTCAGATTGCGATCACAGTGAGGTAGGCACCACAGCGTGATCTGCGATCGTAATCGCAGGGGTGACTATCCGTTGACGAATTGTATTCATGATACCCGGCGAGTCGAGGTATCTGGAGAGCGAATGCGTGTGCCCCACAGATCGAGACGCATCGTACTGTCGAAGCACCATGCCCGGCGCACCACA
>JAGQPK010001412.1 GCA_020426755.1 Planctomycetales bacterium | reverse complement strand
GTCCGGGAGGGGGATTCAGGGGGCGGGCGACAGATACTGAGCGCAAACGCGCCGCAGCAGTCGCTTCCACGAGCGACCATCTTGTTCGTTGGCTGTCGCGGCGCAACGAACCGACGCAAATCTCACCCAGGCCAAACTTATTGCGAGTCGATTCGGACCCCACGCCGTCAACTGTGGTTGGAGGCTCAACTCGTTCCCTCCCCCGTCCCGGCATTACGTCGCGCGAGATCGGGTCTAGCGACGGTCGGGGGAACAACCACATGTGCTGCGTGATTATTGCCATACCCCCACGCCAACGTGTTACAATGCGGATCCCACCCAGCAGGTATTGTGACGCTCGGACGATGAGGCGTCACGAATTGGCTGAGCTTACCTACGATTCCCGAGTCACATTTGCGAGACGTCCCCGATGCGATCGCACCCCTACCACCGCACTGCGGTGGTGCTGCTGTTCTTCCTGGTATGCCAGCTGTGCTGCGGTGTCGGCCTAACCGCTGAAACAACAGACGTCGACTACCAACGTGATATTCAGCCGATCTTGGCGGAGCATTGCACGCACTGCCATGGTGGCGACCAAGAGACGCGTCAGGCGGACCTGCGCCTGGATGAGCGGGATGCAGCGCTGCGCGGCGGTGAGACGGGACTGCCTGCCATCGTGGCTCATCACCCGGAAGACAGCGAGTTGTTGCGGCGGGTGCGTTCCAGCGATCCAGATACGATCATGCCGCCACCAGCGGAAAGGAAACCGTTGTCCGCCGAACAGATCGAACTGCTGGAACGCTGGATTGCCTCCGGCGCGGACTACGCCGTTCATTGGGCGTTCGCCAAACCGACCAAACTCCCGCTGCCCGATACCGGTGCGGCTCATCCGATTGATCGCTGGGTGCAATCGAAGC
>JAGQPK010001411.1 GCA_020426755.1 Planctomycetales bacterium | reverse complement strand
TGACGGCCGCAGCCCACGCATCGCACAGCAGGAAAGGATCGTTCATGACCCACATGGCGCCGACCACGGAATCCGCACAGCGTAATGATTTGATGCCACAAACTCCAGGCGTGGCCGGGCGCTGCGGTTATCTCAGCCTATTGCTACTCGCCCTGCTGTTGCCGTTTAGCTGGGGCTGCAATAAATCGGCTCCGCAATCAAACGGTCGCCTACGAATCGCAGTGATTCCAAAGTCGATGTCGCACGTCTTCTGGACTTCGGTAGAGGCGGGTGCCAAGAAGGCCGGCGAAGAACTCGACGTCGAAATCATCTGGAAGGCGCCGATCAAGGAGGATGACCGTGCCCAGCAGATTGAACTCGTGCAACAGTTCGTCGCAGATGAGGTGTCCGGAATCGTGCTCGCGCCGCTCGATTCTCAAGCGTTTGTGGGGCCCGTTAAAGCAAGCGCACAAGCTGGCGTGCCGGTCGTCATCATCGACTCCGGGCTTAACGCTCAGCAAGGCACCGACTATATCTCGTTCGTGGGCACCAACAATGAGTTGGGCGGAACCTTGGGCGGCGAGAAATTAGCTGAGATTCTTGGTGGCAAAGGTGACGTCGTGCTGCTTCGCTATGCAGAAGGCTCCGCCAGTACAACGGACCGTGAGCGTGGCTTTACTAACGCAATCGCCCAGCATCCCGAGATTCACATCATTTCCGACAATCAATACGCCGGCACGACTTCCGGCGAGGCGCAGGATCGCGCGTTGAACATGATGGACACGGTGAAGGCCGCGAATGGCATCTTCTGTCCCAATGAGTCGTCAACGGACGGCATGTTGCAGGCGTTGCGCAAAGAGGGTGTCATCGGCAACGTCAAGTTCGTGGGCTTCGATGCTTCGCCTCCGTTGGTGGAGGCAC
>JAGQPK010001410.1 GCA_020426755.1 Planctomycetales bacterium | reverse complement strand
GATGACTATCAGCTTGTGCGCCCCGGCGGAGCTTTCTATGCGTTCCCGGAAGTGCCGGCCGGCGTGAATTGCAATGAGTTTGTGACGCGAGCCATCGAGAACGAACTTCTGATCATTCCCGGCAGCATCTTCAGCCAGCATACGACTCACTTCCGCATCTCATACGCCGCGCCGCAAGCGACGCTTGAACGCGGCGTCGAGATACTCAAGCGTTTAGCGCGCGAGTTTGGGAGTCGCTAGACGTTGCGCACTTTGGAGTGCGGCCGCGCTGCTGCCGCTTTCAAATTTGCGAATCGTGCATCAACAGCGATTGGTCGCTCTGTTTCGACAGACAACGGGTATTGCGATGATCAGCGCGACGATGCGGCCGGAGTCCGTCGGTTTTGCCGCGACAGAATCTCGAGAAAAGCGATAGCTGCGCGATCGCACTCCAAAGCAAAGCGATAGCTGCGCGATCGCACTCCAAAGCAAAGCGATAGCTGCGCGATCGCACTCCATAGATCCGCGCAAGCAAACCGCCGGTTCGTTGCCGAACCGGCGGTTCCACTTGTCGTCTCGCTAGAGACCCTTCTGCTTGACTTACAACGCGACTAGGCGCTCTTCGATTGCGGTTGAATCTTGAACATCTTGTCGCGGCCTTCGACAATCTCCTCAGTGATCACGAAAGTGCTGCCTGGCTCTTGATCAGGCAGGTCGTACATCAGATCGAGCATCACTTCTTCGATGATGGATCGCAGTCCACGCGCTCCCGTGTCCTTGCGTAAGGCACGGCGGGCGATGGCTTGCAACGCACCGTCAGTGAACTGCAAGTCGCAATCTTCCATCTTGAAGAGACTTTGGTACTGCTTGGTGAGAGCATTCTTCGGTTCGGTCAGTACCTTGATCATGCCGGCCTCATCCAGCGGCGTCA
>JAGQPK010000140.1 GCA_020426755.1 Planctomycetales bacterium | reverse complement strand
TACATGCGCGCCGGCTACGAACCGCCGTTTGGCAATTCCGTCCGCGTAACGTTTGATCAATCGATTCGCGCCGGCAAGTACACGGGCCAATTGTCGGCCATGGACGTAAACGGTTGGCCATTAATTGACGTGCCCGGCGTCGTGCTCGAGCTGAAATTCACCGATCGGTTTCCCAATTGGATGCACGTGCTAACGGAAACCTTCGACCTGATGCGCGGTTCTATGCCCAAGTACGTGGAATGCCTCACGTTGTTGAACCACGTGGGTGACTGATCTGTCATTGATCAGACGGATCAGACAGATCCATTATCCATCTGATCCGACAGATCGGTCTGGCAGATACGTGAATTCAGTTCGACCACTGGCGTCATTCCAACGCAAGTTGGTGCGAAAGAACGCGGCCTCCGAGCTGTCGGGCCAAGTGGCGAGGATCTGCAGGATCTGTTCGCGTTCTTTTTCGGCATTCTTCCACTGCTCCGGCACGTTCCAGTCGCCCCCATAGATACCTGCCAACATCCAGTGAGCGCGGAGCGCGGCATGGGATTGGATGGCCGGTGGTTTCTCATTTGTATTATTCGGTCCAGTCGCAGTGGCCGACTGTTTGGCCATTAGCTGATAGTTCTTAACTGCGGCGGCGATGTCTTTCTTGATGAAGAGATTGAAATCCGCCTCGATCTCGACGCGATCCGTTTCGCTGGGAACACGACTACGAAACTGAAACGCTTGGTTGAGAGCAGCGCGGAAGCGTTGCATCCGCTCATTCGCTGCCTCCGCATTCCCTTGCTTGGCCAGCGCGGCGGATTGATTCAAGTAGCAACTTGCCAACAGCATGTGGCCTGTGCCGTTTTGCGGATCGCCGTTTGGCCCGACCGCGTTGGCAAGTGCTGCCTCCGCTTCTGCTAAACCTGCTTGGCTGGCTTCACTTCCCGCCAGTTCGCTGAGTGCCTGCTCCAACAGCTCATAGCCAGTTAGCAGCGAACTCTCTACCTCAGGACGATTGGACACACGCGTTATCAATTCGCCGTTGACAGAGGGGGTGGTACGCAGGACCGCGAGTGCCGACGTGAGACGGGCATCGTTGGGTGTACGAATCGCTTTGTTGATCAGACCTCGCACGATTTCGTTCGAGCTTTCACCGAACGCGGGGCCATTCGATCTGACCGTGTTCTGGACGATTGCCTCCCCGCCGATGCCGTCGTAGATCGCTGAATCAATCCGCACGAGCTGACCGTCGTTCTCCACGCTTCCCCAGATCACGTAGTCGAGTTTGAGGGCAGCGGCCAGGGCTTGCAACAGTGCCTCCCCGGTAACGCCACGGCTCACGAGTGACTCAAGTTGACGACGGACAAGTCCGGAACTGGCGATTTCCACGCCCGGAATTCGACGTAGCCGCTGACGCAAGTCGGTCGAAAGTTGTACCGCCGGCAAATCAGCGTGGAACGACATCTTTTCCAGTGGCATGTGAGGCAGGATCGCAATCTTGAGCCGTCGATCCTGCGCCATCAGCGATTGAGCGCGTGAGAGTTCATCGCGGACCGAATCAATATCCGCGCGCGTGATCACACTTACTTCATGCAGCGGCACACGCGGCTGCTTGCCAGCGGTTTCAATCGCTTCGCGCAGGTCGGGATAGGATAGATCAAGCATCAAGCCGCCCGTTTCGCTCGACAGCGATCCCATGAAGTCGCGGAGCTGATCGAGCACGGCTTCATAGGCATGGCGGTCCTCTTCGCGACTCGTGCAAAGTACGCAATTAACCTTGATGCCCTTGGCGTTTGCTTGACCGATCAGTTGATCCGTGGCGACACGGCGTCGTGCGCCGGTTTCAGGTTCGGTGAAGTCTGGCAAGTATGGCGGGGCGTCGCCGAATACGAGTAACCACTTCGTTGTATCTTCGTCGTCCGACCACTCCAGGTCGGTGATCGCCGACTGAATGCCCAGGTCAATCAGTTCGGGAAAATAGGGTGCCCCGGCGTCAGCTGAGATTTGGTCGACGGCGGCTTGCAGACTTTTGCGGTCGGCGGTGAACTTGCGACCGGCAGCTTTGAGCGGAAACTCAATCTCGCCCTGCGCCGCGCCGTTATCTCGGTAGACGACGATCTGCAATCGCACGTGCGGACCCTTGTACAATTGCAGATCGTCGATCATTGAACCGAGCGTGCGTTTGATTGAATCCAAACTGTCGCGCATGCTCTCTGTGCCGTCCACGACCAGAGCAATTTCCAATTCGGACCGACTCGTTTCGACCAAGTCCAGAAAACTGCGTTGCGTTAAACCCATCGTCTTGTTTTCTGGTGCGCGAACCGGACTGAAGACCGACTCCAGCGCCAAGCCGACGGTCTTGTCCGGCGATTGAGCGCACACGACACCCGACATGTTGCCTGGATGCAACAGCGGCATCTGCGCGGGCAATCCGACAACCAACAGACTAATGAGGGGAATGAGAAATCCAGTTTTCATGATTGGTCTCGCCAATGAGGGAGAAATTGCTCCGTAAGTCCGTTGTCGCCGCTTGCCCACAGAAGTTTCTCAAATTTCCTAAAACAACTCTGAAAGCACGGAACATTTCCGAAATAGGCTCGACAATATAGACTGACATCGCCCGCGGGCCGCTCTGGCGGCCTTGAAATCTACTTGAGTACCAGGCCATGCCCGTGTCACGTCGCTCATTTCGAATCGTCCTGCTGCTATCCTTGATCTTTGCGTTGGCCGTCGGCAGTCGTCGTTTGCCTGCGCAACTGCCAGGCGAAACGGAACTTCCTGGCCGTGCCACACAGGCGACGAGTTTGCTGCCGCTGGAATCGGACCTCCCCGAAACTTACTTTCAGTCGCCTAGCGATCAAACGAGTGAACCAATCACTCCCACGTTGCCTGCCGAATCGGAGTTACCTCCCACGGCCGTTGTCCAACGATTGGCTGACGAGGGAGCTCCGGATTCCGTATTGCAACTAGCCGACAGTGTCGACGATCGACCCTGGTTGCGGTTGGTGACTCGCGGACCGTTGGGCACGGTTCGCAACGTTACGTTCTCCGCGGATTCATCTCGGCTGTTTGTCGGCGGTGACAACAAAGAGATCTTAACGTATCAGCGTGATGCTGCGGGACGATTTGTCTACGAGCGTACGCTGCGGTGGCAAGTTCAGCGCGGCGAACGTGGTCGCGTTTATGGTATGAGTGCCGCTGAGTCGATGTTGGCCGTTGGTGGTTACGGCGCGATGGGGGGATTGGGCGAAATTGTCCTTTTCAATCCGCAAACGGGAGCCTTCATTCAACCACTTGTTGACAATCAAGCAGGACATCTCAAGCGAATTGTATCGCTGGCGACTCGCCCCAATTCGAACCGCACCGAATTGGCTTCAATGGATCACGGTGGCACGTTGTTGGTTTGGCAACGTGACCCACAGACCGGTTTGTGGACTCATCGAACTGTGGCTCAGGATCCTGCGCAGAGTGAGTCGCTCGAATTTTGGCGAATGCTGCATCCGATTGGCTTCACCGGCGCTGGCGAAATCATCGCGCCGGTTGCTGCCGGCTTTAATGAACAAAAAGAATGTCAATGGGAGCTCCGCGCGTACCGAGTCGACACTGGTCAGTCGGTGTCGTTGCCGGGACCGCGTCGAATTCATCGACGCATGGTGACAGCGCTGGCGACTTCCGCGACGGGTCGAGTCGTGGCAGCGGCCGATGAATATGGGACGTTGAACATCTGGAAGCGAGATGCTAACGCGGGATCGACACAACAGCAGTTGTCGGCCCCAATTACCTGTCTAGCAATCAGTGCCGACGAACGTTTGCTGGTTGTCGGGCTTGTCGCCGTCAATGGCTTAGAGCATCCAGCAAAGGTGCAAATCTGGAACATCGCCGGCAGCGATCCGCCGCGGATGATCAAGGAATTCGCCACGGCTGGAGGAGTATTGACGTGTGCAATTAGTCCCAATGGAAAACAGTTCGCATACAGCGAAAATGCCAACGTTGTGGTACGAGATTTGGAGACGCCGGACGAGCAGCTTGCCATGCTTAACAGCAACGTGCAGGTGCCACGCCGCGTGGCCTTTGCCAACGGCACTGCGCCCTATCGCATTGGCATCTCGACCTCGCCCGACAAAGACAATGCCACGTATGATCGCGTGTTCGACACGGAGACTCGTCAGTTGTTGCCGGCGGCAGACGTTGCCGATCTGACGTGGACGGACTCGCGCGCCGCCAAGGGCGACTGGTCCGTGCGGCCCGAACAAGTCGAGAACGACGTGGCGTATTCGCTTTTTCAAGGCGATGCGCGGCGTGGTCGCTTGACGGTGCGGTTGAAGGACCACGGCGCTATCGTGTCTGCTTGCTGGCTTGCCGATGCGCAAGGTAGCCCTCGCGCGGTGGCGGTGGGCACGAACGGTAACAACAACATCTACGTGTTTGGTTTACAGCAGGAAGGTTACTGTCCGCTACTGCGTCAGTTCCGCGGTCACGGTGCCCCCGTGACTTCGTTGTCCGCTTCGTCCGATGGCCGGTATCTCGCTTCGTCATCGCTGGATGGAACTGTGGCCGTGTGGAAGCTGGAAGACTTCGCCACTGAAGACTTGTTGGGAAATCACTGGGGCATATCACTCTCACAGGAAGCCGGTCAAGCGACGCTCGCCGCAGTTCGTTCGGACGGACCGCTGTACTTTCGCGGCTTACGTCGGGGCGACGTGATTCGGCGGATCACGGTGGTCGGTGAGCGGAACGGTCGGCCTCAATTGGACGTAATCGAGACGCCTGCCGAAATCATCCAGGCATTATCCGCGGCCAAGCAGGATCAACAAATCGCCTTTGAAGCCGTTCGCGGTCGTACACCACTCAAGGCGTTTCAATCGTTTCCGGCCTGGCATCCCGTTGCCTCGCTGTTTGTCAACGTGGATCGCGAGTGGGCTTATTGGACGCCTGCCGGTTACTATGACGCGTCGTTCGCCGGCCATCAATTGTTTGGCTGGCAAGTGAATCGCGGACTTAATTTGGCGCCTGACTTCTTCTTGGCAGCCCAGGTCCGACAAATCCTGGAACGCCCCGAACTGATGTCGCGTCTGCTGCGCGTCGGCAGTATTGACGACGCGTTCCAGGAAGCACGTAACGATGGCCCTGCCAATGAATCGTCACTCCTTTCACAGACTCATCGGTTGCAGCCGGCCGTGGTTGTGACCAGTCCGGCACCTGGTGCGGAAGTGCGCGACGGCATCGTGACGGTGGAAGCTACGGTGACGGTGCCGAGCGGCGAACGGTTGGTTCCGCCCAAGGCCTATGCCAACGGTGTTGTCGCCGTGCAGCGCGAACTCGTCGAGCAAACTAACGATGGCGGTCGGCAAGTGCTCCGTTATCGTTGGCAAGTGCCCTTGCCAGCGGAGCCCCGCGTGTTGATCCAAGTTGCGGCCGCTACCGAAAATGAAGTCGGCGGCCTGGCGAGTGTCACGGTCGATCAAGTCGCGCGGCGGCCGCTGCGGCGTTTGCCACGCATGTACATTGTTTCGGCCGGTATTAACGACTACCGCGACGGACGGGTCCCGGACTTGACGTTCGCCGTCAACAACGCGCGCGAGTTCGCTCGTACGCTGAAGGATCGCAGCGGCAAGTTGTACGAAACTCGCGCCGTGTCCTTCTTCGATCGAGCCGTCACACGCTCTGCGTGGAACGCCGCGTTGCAAGAGTTCGCGCAACAGCTCAATCAAGACATCGAACCCGACGACCTGCTGGTGATCTTCATGTCCGGGCACGGCGTGCGCGATCCGCAGAGCGACGAGTACTACTTCGTGACGGCAAATGCCGAGTATTCAGCGATTCGTGCGCGGCAGTACGGCGACTGCTTGTCGTTTGCCGACTTCGCACAGCTCGGCTCACTGCCATGCCGCAAACTGGTTGTGCTGGACACGTGTCACAGTGGAGCTGTTCAGCCGACGACGCAGCAGGAGTTGAAAGCTGCAGTGCGTCTGTTGCAGGACGACCAAGTGCTGACGATGACGGCCAGCGAAGGAACGCAGGAGGCCGTCGAGGACCGGCAGAAACAATTTGGACGCTTCACTTATTGGTCACTGGAAGCAATTCGAGGTGCAGCCGATGCGGCATCTTACGGCGATCGCGACGGAACGGTGAACCTGTCCGAAATGATCGCGTTTGTGCAACGCAAAGTCGCGGAAGACTCGGCGGCGAGTTCCACGGAGCAACATCCGACGATTGGACCGCCGGAATTGATGCCCTACGTCCAGTTACCACTTGCCGGCGTGCCGAGCGAGCGGCAGGCGAGTCGCAGTTTAGTACCGGCGAGAAACCTGCACGCCGAACTCGGCGTCGAATTGTTTGTCGAAGCCAGTTCGCAACGGAACGATCGCACCGACCTTTACGGTGGTCATCTGCGTCAGGTCGAAGAAGAGGCCACCGGTCAAGTTCAGGACGTCCTTACGGCGATCTTGGATGAAGATCGTACTGCCGGAATTGATCGACACGCCTTCGAAGGCTCCGTATCCTTGGCTCTCGAGCGACGTCGAATAGTGCAGTTCAAGCATCGGAGCGATCGACCGGAAGTAGCGCGCCCGGGGATTCTTGTGCAACCAATAACCGACGGATAGATCCATGAACATCAGCGTCTGCTCCCGCAGTGTATCACTGATCCCGGCTACCGTTACGCCATTGCCCTGAGTATCGAAGTCCAACTGCGAGAAGAACTGCGTGAAGACCTTGGGGCGTGGTGCGTAATAGAGCCCCAAGAATGGTTGCAAGTGGACCGACTCGTTGCGGAAAATATTGTCGACGACATCACCCCCGACGATGTAGTCACGACCGGTGGGCAACACCACTGCCAAGCCGGCCGACACCGCACGGCATTCGTCCTGATGCAGCAGGCCTTTGAACGCCAGCGTGATGTTGCCGAATTCCGTACCGCTAGTCGAACCGCCTGATTCGGGAGTGGCCGACAATGTGCCCGCGAAAGGCACTCGCAGTTCAGCTGACAACAGGTTGTCGTAGAACGCGCGTTCCACACCGAACGTGTAGCGATTCACGTCAAGATCGCTGCCGTTAGGATCGGTCACGGCGTTGTTGAAGTTGTGGTAGTTGAAGAAGACCCGGTTGCGTGGAAACGGGCTGTTGTTCTCGGCGAATTTCACGCGGCGGTCACCACCAGCGGCACCAATGCTCGTGCCATCCGGTCCGCCAATCCAGCCGTAACGAAAACCGCTACCGAAGAAGTCACCGATCATGTCCGGCACGCCACCGAATCCGGAGGTGGTACCGAGTGACGAAGCCAAGCCGCCAATCGGTGGCGTGGCAGCATTCATGTTTGGCGTAGCAAACGGGCTGTCCGGCGCTGACGTCATGTCTTGGATTGAGGGAATCGTGGGCTGATCGCCTGGCGCAGTCGGCGGCATGACGCCTTCGCTGGAATCGTCGGCCGGCGTGGGCATACCGTCGGGCGATATCGGCTGCACAGGACTTTCGATTGGATAGGCAGGCGTCGGATAACTGGGTGACATCGGCGTGTCACAGTCGATCGCGGCACCTTGCAGAAATGCCTGGCAACCTTCACAGTCGCACGACAACACGCCGGGCGCGTCACATGCTTGGCCGAAAGCGTCGAATGATGCGCCGATGCCAAAGCCAAACATCGCTGCTCCCACGGTCCAGCCCAAGAAATGGCGACGTAGACGTTTCCAGGATCGGGACATGAGAACCTCGTAAACGAAATGCGTACCTGCGATCAAAACGTGCATCCTTGCACCCTGCGATGTAGTCTCCGATCGGTTTGGCAACGCGGGCACCTTGATGATTCAGTGGCCGATCGTTATCTC
Source organism: Planctomycetales bacterium (assembly GCA_020426755.1). Lineage (GTDB taxonomy): Bacteria > Planctomycetota > Planctomycetia > Pirellulales > Pirellulaceae > JAGQPK01. The sequence goes on along the minus strand of JAGQPK010000140.1, from coordinate 1,990 downwards.
TTATCACACTGACTACTCTCCGCTAGCAGACGACTCGACGAATTAAACCGGTTTTGCTGGACTCTCGCGCCGCGGTCTATCGATTAGATAAGACGCTCAGTCTTTGCCGGCCAATGACTGCATGCTGTCGAATCAAGAATGTGACGGGGGCGAGTTGGTGAAACGCACAACGAATCGACGATGGCGACGCGCCATACCGGTGGCGTGCTGTTTGTCCGCACTGTTTGCGGCGCCGCTCAATATGGCGGCGGGATGGGCGTCTGATGCGCAATCTGAGCGCACGCTCGCGACGGAACCAACGTTACGTGTTGCATCAACTCGCATCGTTGGCGCCGCACGTCGTCAATCTTGTGATTGTGGAAGATGGACCTGCCCGATTTGCCAAAGCGGATGCGATTGCCTGCCTAGTCCGCTCGATTGCCCGCCGGGAACGCAGCCCGGATTGCCGCCCGGCTGGCCTCCACCCGGTAGCGAGCCTGGTCGATTGGACTCTGGCTTACCGCCAGCCGTACCTCAATTGCCATCGACGCCGCTTTTGCCACCGGATGCAGTGCCGCGCGAAGGGCAGGGGACTGCGCCGATCACGCCAACACCTGCAACTCGCCCCCCTGCGACGAACACTCCCGTCACGCCGCCGATTACTGCCAATCCAACTGCAGCCTCGCCGCCGATTGGTGGCTTGGCGGCCTCGTTGGGCATAGGCGCTGGCGCTGCTGGCATCCCGAATATGGTCGGCGACTACTTTGGTGGCGGCAGTAGTAGTGTCGCGGTGATTACTCGCAGTATCCCAGTGAATATCACCGCTCAGGGGTTCAGCATCGGCAACAGCGGACCCAGCGCGGTGATTGCCTTCGAGACGGGAACAGACAGTTTTCCGAACGACTTCTTTTCCGTTGGAGCCGGCACCGCGTCGACTGTGGGTGGGCCCATCGATACGTTCGCGATTTCGGAGCCGGTGCCACCAAGTGACGCACCGGTGTCACCGGGACCGGGCGCGACCTTTCAAGGTGGCACCGCCGTGCATCCGACTGGCAATATCATCGACGGCGATACGTGGGCCGTCAGTTACAGCTTTGGCGAGACGTACACGGTCGTGTTGCCGAGTCCCGGTACGGGCGGCGTGGTGGTCGGTCGCTTGAAGATTGCCGAGAACGCGAGTCCGCTACCACGCAATCGCATTTTTCTCAACTACAGCCTCTTCGATAACGTGCCGCTCACCAGCGGCGGCGTGACCGTTAATCGGATGACGCCCGGCTTCGAGACAACCATGCTCGATGAGATGGTGTCGTTCGAATTGCGGGCCCCGATGGCCGTGACACTCGGCAACGAAATCGTCGTCGATAGCGGTTCCAATTTGAACAGTTGGGAGTTCGGCGATTTGTTCCTGGCGATCAAAGCACTCTTGTATCGCAGCGAACGAACGGCATTAAGCGTCGGGATGAGTGTCGCTTTGCCGACAGCTCAGGACATCCAGGTCGGGCTCGCTGACGGTACGCGACTCGTCGACGTGAAGAATCAATCGACGCACTTGATGCCGTTTGTGGGCGGGCTCGTCAACGGACGCAACGGCTACTTCGCGCAAGGCTTTGCTCAGTTGGACTTCGACACGAACGGAAACACCGTCAACGTCAATCGCACAGGCCGCGCCCTGGAGTACGCCGGCCGCGTGCAAGACCCTTCGCTGCTGTACCTGGACGTCGGCGTGGGCAGAATCATCCCGGTCGCACGACAGAGGCTCCGCAGCGTCGCGCCGATGATCGAACTGCACTATAACCGATCGTTGCAAGACGCCGATGCGGTGGTTACGAACGGCTTCCGAGTGGGCGATCCTAAACAGGATATTCAAGTGCTGAATGGCGTCGCCGCGCTCTCGTTGGGACTACGAAATAACACGAATTTGACCGTCGGGTATGCAACACCAATTGGCAACAGTGGCGATCAGATGTTCGACGGCGAACTGCGCGTGCTGTGGAATCGCTTCTACTAAGCC
>JAGQPK010001409.1 GCA_020426755.1 Planctomycetales bacterium | reverse complement strand
CTGCCCCCTCCCGGTATTGCGCCGCGTGATCTGGTGGCCATCGACGGGAGGGGGAACTTCGGCATGCAGGCCTCTGAGTACTGGCAATCACGGTGATAGCAAAGCTGTACGGCACGGTGAGTCCGCAGGGCTGGGGCTGCGTTCAACATTCGATATTCACAATTCAAAATTCGACATTCGACATTCAGTATTCGATATTCAGCATTCCCCTCTCGTCTTGCGTAGCCGGAAAACTTCGCTCGCGTCTCTTGTCTTTGCTACGCCGCAGGCCGTGCGCGAACGTAACTGCAGTCGTTGCGCTTCTGGCAGCAGGGCCAAATCGGGATCGACGAACCGGTTGTGAAACTCCGAAACAAGCAGAGACGTTTTGCCATCAACTGAGTGACGTGGCGATCTGCGTTGACTTTGACGGACGGGGCGTGGTCTTCTTTTAATATGATATGGAGAAGGGTCGGCATGGAAGTCTATCCTCGCTCGCGAACTTGGCCGTACGTGGCGGTCGTCCTGTTTCTGTTCGGTTTGGCAGTCACGTTTCCGACGTGGCGGGCGGAACGAATGGCGAGGATCGCGTCGTGGACGATTCAACCGCCGCGACATGCCACGCGATTTGTGAATCGTACAAGTCGTGGTGGCGACGAGCGTGTTCGGGTGGACTTTCGACCCGAATGGCGTCGGCGGATGGAGTTGCATCCGCCGGTTAGCGAGCGAGTGACTTTGGACACAGAGGCTCCACTGGAGCTGCCCGAGCCACGACCGGAGGCGACGTCCGGCAACGCACATTCACCGTCAACGACGCTGCCGACACAGCACCTGGACGCGGACACTCCTTCGACCGATCCAAGTATTCTTCCGCTAAGTTCGCCCGGTGCCGAACTGGCGACGGGTGGCGACATTGGGTTAGAGCTCCCGCAAT
>JAGQPK010001408.1 GCA_020426755.1 Planctomycetales bacterium | reverse complement strand
GATGAGTTGGATTGTGATGTCCGAGGCGTATGCGCTGTCGAGCCGCACGACATCACGCAACGAAAGTGATGACCCCGCCAGTGGCCAACCACCGCGTTTCAGTCATTTCTATGTTCGCCAGATGACAGCCGAGCAACTTTATCGGTCGTTGCTCGTGGCCAGTCAGGCCGATCACACGCAGGGCTCGCTCGCCCAACAGCAAGCGGCCCGCCGGGAATGGCTGCGGCAATTCAGTATTGCATTCGGGACCGATGAAGGCGACGAGACGACGACGTTCGATGGCACGATCACTCAAACTTTGATGATGTTCAATGGCGAGCTGATCAAGCAGGCGACGGGCGGCGCACCGGGTAGCTTCTTGCATCGTATTGCCAATGACGGTCGGATCAAATCGCAGGCGAAGGTGCAGCAGTTGACTCTGGCTGCACTGGCGCGTCCCGCCGACTCACGCGAAATCAAAGCGTATCAGATGTTGCTGGGCTACCATCAGCAAGACGAATTGGCGGCGCTTCAAGACATCTGGTGGGCACTACTCAACAGCAACGAATTCATACTCAATCACTAATGACCGAACGTTTGCTATGCGGAATCATGTGGTCCGCCGCAACGCGTTAGCGTCGGTCTGCGGCGTCAATTAACATTGAAAGCGGGGCAACTGGATCGTGAGTCGTTCAATGTCAAATCCGACCGGGCTGAATCGTCGACACTTCATGCAACACATGGCGGGGCTTTCGGCGCTGGCAGCCCCCGCACTATCGTTGACGCACAGTCTGCGCGTCCATGCGGACGAGCTCAAACGCAATCGCAAAGCAGCCATTCTGTTGTGGATGGGCGGCGGACCGTCGACCATTGACTTGTGGGATCTAAAGCCCGGTCAGCCCACGGGGGGGCCCTTCAAGCCGGTCTCGACCAGCGGTAATGTGCAGATTTGC
>JAGQPK010001407.1 GCA_020426755.1 Planctomycetales bacterium | reverse complement strand
TTTGTGGCAAGGCAACGTCGGACACTTGTTCGTCGTCGACACGGAAACCAAACATGTTCTGGAGCACGTTGAGCTACCATCCGGTGAACCATGTTACTCCGTCGATTTTGACCCACTTGGCAAAGCGCTGCTAACCGCTGATCTGCGATCATCTGCGACGGTTTATGCGAGTGATCTGTCTACGGTGCAGGGGCGATTCCGCATCGATTCAGGCGCCGTGCATCATGCTTGCTACACGCGTGATGGTTCAGCGGTTGTGGCGCTCTCGATGCGCGGCGCCGTTACGCTTTGGGATAATCTGACGCGGCGCGTCGATTCGGTGATCCGGCCCCAGATAGACGCGAGTTCAGGCGGCATGTGCTTGTCACCTGATCGTAGTCGTCTGGCTGTCGCGGCAGGAGATCCCACGTTTGTGCGGCTATGGGACATGACACAAGTGCGTCATGACGATCGTTTGTTGGTCAGGCACGCACCAAAGGCCCGCGATCTGGCGATTGCACCGGACGGTAAACTCATCGCCACGTGCGGCGATGATCGGCTCGTACATGTCTATCGTTGGCCGGAACGTGAGTTGCTGTGGACTCACACAAGTGAACAAGGCGCGGCAACAGCAATCGCCTTCTCCCCCGATGGTCGCCGTTTGGCGGTGGGAGCAAGTGCTGATCCGAATGTCAACCCTGAACCGCCTTTCGGACGAATTGAAGTATTGGATGCAGAGAGTGGCAAAATGCTGGCAGCTCCGCTCGCCATCCAAGGTTGGGTTTGGAACGTGGAGTTCGACAAGTCCGGTGCAACGCTGATTGTCGCTGACGGGGTGACTCCGAATTTGTTGCCGGCCTTGAGCGGCAATGCATACCTGATCGACTGGGCTAGCGGCCAAACGCGTTGTCATATTCAAATCCCCGAAGCACGCTGCCGAGATGCACTGTTAACGGCGGACAACCAGCTGCTCGTCACCGCC
>JAGQPK010001406.1 GCA_020426755.1 Planctomycetales bacterium | reverse complement strand
AGCCGTTGACCAGGCCGAACGTAATTCATAAACGTTCAGCTTACTGAAGGTTGCTTGCGCACGAGGCGTACCATCCGTTGCGTTCGCGGCGCCTTGCACACGGACCGACACCCCGGTGTTGGAGGCTTGCGCATTGTATGGCAACGGCACGTAAGTCAGGCCGTCACTGGCGAAGACTTCCAGCCCCGTGCGATCGCAATAGATCGTGATTCGTTGCTTGCCGTCTCGCAACGGCGCAGGCGCGCGATGATCGTTGACGATTAGCTCTTGCTTTTCGCGGTCAAAGCGAATGGTCGAGCCACGCACGTTAAACACGACTTCGCTGGCCATGCTCGGATCAAATTCCGCGCGCAGCTCAAGCAGTTCCGCTTGAATATCGGCCAACGGATTTGCATCGCCGGCGCCAAGCGTTAATGAGGCGTGCAAGTGGGATCCGGATCGTAGCGATTCAAGTTCTCGAACCGGAGTGAATGTCATGCGCGGACCGTCGGCAGTAGTGACTAGTTTCAATTCCAGTGGAATCGTCATCGACTGATTGAACGGTGCACCGCGCGTCTCGGTTTGAAACCAACCAATCTGGATGCGTCGCCCATCGGTGGCGGGAATGTCGCTGAAGGTCTGCGCTGCGTAGAAGCCTCGACCCAAATGTCCGGACAAGTGAGTCTGCGTGGGTTCGAAGACCTTGCCATCGAAGGAACCGATCGCATACTGGCTATCTGCGGCCGTCAGGACCCATTGCTTATGTTGAGAATTCCCCTCGACAGGAAGCTCGAAAAAATCAGGGCATTCGAACAAAAACCGTTGGCCGGCCGGATCACCCTTCATCACACTCGCCAACGTCCATTCACGCAAGTCCGGTGACGTGAAGAACTGAACGGTATGCATGCCGGCTGGTTGCTCGACGTAGAGCACCATAACCCAGCGCTGAGTGGGCTCGTGCCAAATGACTTTGGGATCGCGGTTACCGCCGGT
>JAGQPK010001405.1 GCA_020426755.1 Planctomycetales bacterium | reverse complement strand
ACCGGCGGTAACCGCGATCCCAAAGTCATTTGGCACGAGCCCACTCAGCGCTGGGTTATGGTGCTCTACGTCGAGCAGCCAGCCGGCTTGCATACCGTTCAGTTCTTCACGTCACCGAATTTGCGTGAATGGACGTTGGCGAGCGTGATGAAGGGTGATCCAGCCGGCAAACGATTTTTGTTCGAATGCCCTGATTTCTTCGAACTCCCTGTCGATGGGAATTCTCAACACAAGCAATGGGTCCTGACGGCCGCAGATAGCCAGTATGCGATCGGTTCCTTCGATGGCAAGGTATTCGAACCCAAGCAGACTCACCTGTCCGGGCATTTGGGTCGAGGCTTCTACGCAGCGCAGACCTTCAGCGACATCCCCGCCACCGACGGGCGACGCATCCAGATCGGTTGGTTTCAAACCGAGACACGCGGGGCACCGTTCAATCAGTCGATGACGATTCCGCTGGAATTGAAACTAGTCACTACTGCCGACGGTCCGCGCATGACATTCACCCCGGTTCGAGAACTGGAATCGCTACGATCCGGAGCCCACTTGCATACCTCGTTAACGCTTGGCGCCGGCGATGCAAATCCGTTGGCCCATATTCAAGCGGAACTGATTGAGCTACGCGCGGAATTTGATCCGAGCATGGCCAGCGAAGTCCTGTTCAACGTGCGTGGCTCGACCATTCGCTTTGACCGCGAAAAGCAAGAGCTGATCGTCAACGATCATCGCGCACCTGCGCCGCTGCGAGACGGCAAGCAACGGATCACGATCTATTGCGATCGCACGGGGCTGGAAGTCTTCGCCAGTGACGGACTGACTTACGTGCCGTTGCCGTACAACGCGCAAGCCTCCGACACCGGGGTGTCGGTCCGTGTGAAAGGCGCCGCGAACGCGGCGGATGGTACGCCTCGTGCGCAAGCAACCTTCAGTAAGCTGAACGTTTATGAATTACGTTCGGCCTGGTCAACGGCT
>JAGQPK010001404.1 GCA_020426755.1 Planctomycetales bacterium | reverse complement strand
CAGTGATGCGATCCCAATCAACTACGCTTGCGCAGTGCGTTGCCATGAGACTTGTGTTGATCGTCATTTGCACTCTGATATTTGGTGCTTGTTCGCTAGCTCGTTCGTCGGCCGCGCTGTTCGTCCCACATCCTGACGATACGACGAAGCAAGTTGAGTATTTTGTCGAGCAACCTGACGGCACCGGACCATGGCCCACAATTGTACTCCTGCATGGACATCAAGATTCTCCGCGACGAGGTGGCCAAGAGTTTGTTGACTGGGGTGTGCTCAAGCAGCTGGCGAGGCGCGGTTACTTAGCGGTTGCTATTTCGCAGCCGGCCTACGGCAATTCGACGGGGCCGGCTGATTTCTGCGGCGAGTTCACGCAGCACGCGGTCACGGCAGTGACTTCCAAGCTGCGCGCCGACGGACTGGCGTTGCAGGATCGTTTGTTGCTGCTCGGGATCAGCCGTGGCGCATTGACGGCTGGACTCATCGCAGGGCACGATCCAACTGTGACAGGACTTGTGCTGATCTCTGGCGTGTATGATTTGCCGGCGTATGTCGCGGACAAGACTCCTAGCGTCGGCAAGCAGTTTGTCGTGAAGACGATTCAGGAGGAGACTGGAGGTTCAGCTGCCGCCTTGCACGCTCGGTCCGTTGTCACCTTTGCCGATAGAATCAAAGCCAAGACACTTATTCTGAATGGCGCCCAAGACGATCGAACGGATCCGCGGCAGGCGCGCCGACTGGCGGAGGCGATTACGCGTGCCGGCGGTGACGCGGAGGTAATCGTCTATCAAGATTTCGGCCATCGAATACCCGTGCAGCGTCGTAACCAGGATGTGGATCCATTTATTGATGCGGTGCTGCGATCAGGTGGAAGAGAGTAGCCGAACTGTGCAGTAAGTTCACCGAACCATGCAGCAAGTTCGCCGAACTGTGCAGTAAGTTCACCGAAAGGCGCTAGCCGCGGTTCTCACGGCGCTTTGAACTCGGCGCCGG
>JAGQPK010001403.1 GCA_020426755.1 Planctomycetales bacterium | reverse complement strand
GGCCAAATCTCCTCGAGCGATCGACGCCAAATCCAGTGGGGCCCCCAGGCCGTCAGCGTTTCCTCGCCCGGCAGTGTGTCTGGGGACGTGCGACCATAGCCAGCGGTCTTGGTTTCTACTGCAGTCGGCAGTGTTACGAGTTCATCGCGCCCCTGATCCTGCCAGGCGAACAGCGGGCGGGCGGTCAGTTCTGCCACACGCATGCTCAAGGATTGTGGCATTGTGTCGGGCTGACGCGCGGTTGCGAACTGCGCAGCCAAGTGATCTGCACTCGAATCCGCCGGCGCAGAATCTCCCGGCGCATCCTCGGGCAAGGGCTCACGATTCAGCGCTTCCAATCGTGCTCGTAACCGTTCCGAAAACACGGGATGTCCTTATCCGGCCACGGTCGCATCCGTTCGCTGACCTTGTTGCTTGACATGCGGTCCCGGCACGGCGGTGTTTGCTAGGGCATCATCCGGTAGTTGCAGCAGCAGCGTCAACAGACGACGCGTCGCTTCCTTGTCCGGAATCGGATAGCCACGAAACAGATCGGGATCACTATGAATTGCGGGGCGCAAGTTGGGCAGTCCGACACAACTTGGACAACCCGACTCACATGGACATTCTTGTACCAACTGATAACAGAGATGCAACAGTTCGAGTATTCGCAGATAGCCTTTTTCACTGTAGCCCAGCCCACCCGGGTAGCGATCATAGACAATCAACGTACTTCGCCCCAGGTTCTTGCTATCAACCACGCCACTGATGTCGCGGCTATCGCACATGGCGATCATGGGTAGTGCTTCGACGACAAGATTTCGCACGCCGCAGAGTCCCTCACCGACTTGCAGCTTTTCCCCTTTGAGTGTCGCAGCGATTGCATCATCGGGCGTCAACCAGAAGGCTGTCGTCGGCAGCGTCTGTGCCGGAATGCTGACGCGACCGTAACCGATGTTTTCGCGTGTGGAGAACTTGATCTTCTTGAACGCGACGGTTTGCCAACTGACATCGACATC
>JAGQPK010001402.1 GCA_020426755.1 Planctomycetales bacterium | reverse complement strand
GTCGTATTGTCTGCCGTCGGTGTAATGAGCGCCGCGTCAAATGGAGCTAACTGAAATTGTTCGCTGCGGCGTGACAGTTGATCGTAAAGCTCCGTTTCTTCAAGGTACGGCAGCACACTGACCAGCCAACTGTATCCGTCCTGTTGCCAATCGCTGGAAGTGTCGCTGGAGTCGGCTGCCGCGACGCTACCAGGGGCCACGCGTCCCAGTTCACTTAGGCCGTCTGGCGGCGCAGCCAGAGACGCGTTGATTCTCGGCAGCCTGCCGTGCTCCTCATCATACTGCAGAACTGCTTGGGTTAATCGAGCCAGCTTGTTCTCGCAGGCCAGGCGGCGCGAATCGGCCCGCTTCACTGAGACCAAAGGCACGAAGATGCCAGCCAAGACGATGATGGAGACGACAATCGCAATTACGTCCGCGCGGCTGATTCCGCGTGAGCGATGTCGACGCGATGAAGGTTGCCTCGTTGTTTTGGCGAGCATAGTTTGCCTGCTCTTTCTGGCTTTCCGTGACTCAACTCGCTCAGTTCGCCGCAATGCGCTACGTCGTTCGTCCGATTATAGTTCGCCGCAACCCATTTTTTGTTGGTAGGTGTGGGGCGGCACGAAATGCTACGATATCGGGGCGTAAACGTCACGAGGTTTTGGCGCGCGATTGCTTTTCTCGGCAGCAATTTTGGAGTGCGATCGCGCAGCTATCGCTTTACGCAGCGCGAGGAACTGTCGCAGCAGGTGGAATTGATCGCTAAACGTAACGCGACGTCAACGCTAAACTGAGATTCAGCGGCGGAAGAAACCGACGCTAATGCCTTACGGCGAACTCAAGCCGCAAGCGGCACCGCACTTTAAGAAGCGAACTCACGTATGAAGCGAATGCAACTGGTCGTCGCTATCCTCATCGGGGCAACTGCGTTCAGCTCACGTGTGTCTGGGCAAGCGGGACAATATCAGGTTGTAGCTGAGACGCCGGGCATGTGCGAAGTCATTTCGCTGAACGACGCCGGGCAGTATCTGGTGCG
>JAGQPK010001401.1 GCA_020426755.1 Planctomycetales bacterium | reverse complement strand
TGTCGCAGATCACCCCAAGAAGAAGTTGGTCGCTATCAGGCCAACCTGCGTCGGTGGAGCCCGCCTCAGCGTCAACAGTCGTCCCCACGGCCGTGCGCTGCTTACCGTAGTTTCCACACGACGTCGGACTGCCTCACTTCGCGAAGCTGAGTCAACGACACCATGGGAGTGCGTTGCGTGATGCTCACCGCCCGGTTCGAGACTCGATTGCGCGAGTCTCAGCAGAGTCGCACTCCTGCACTGCCATGAGACGCCGGCGGTTCGCGGCGATGCGCCAAGCCCTGTCGTGTAGGGCACAGACAGCCGAGCGCGTTGACTCGCATTGAGGCCATTTCGCGCTGCCACCGTTAGCGACGCGATCTTGAAAACAGACTCAACATACCGCCAATGACGAGACCAAGAAATGCCGTTGGTTCCGGAACCGACGAGACGGACGATCTGGGGCCCTGCTCGTAGCCGCCGTCTTGAAAGGCGATCACCATATCGCTTGTCGTGAATTCGCCGTCACCGTTCCAATCGCCGGATGACCAAGTTGAATTCGCAACGAGATCGTCCTCGTACTCGCCGGCTTGGAAAACGTTGATCAGGTCCGCGCTGCTAAACGCGCCATCAAGATCGGCGTCGCCGAAGTAAGTCTGCTTAACATCATGGACCCAAGCGACGAGGTCATCCGCGTTAACGCTCCCGTCTTGCGTTAGGTCGTGACGTAGAATGTTCGACATCTGTCGGATTGTTCGCTGCAGGGCAAGTACGTCGCCGATGTCAATATCGCCGCTTCCATCAAAGTCGCCCTCGATCGGTGGCCACGTTTCAAATGAGATCTCCCGAAGTGTGCCACTCACGTGATCCAATACTGTATATGCAGACAGTGAAAGCGAAAACACGGAGAGTTCATCTTCGAACAATGTGCTGCGTGCGATCGGGCCCAGTTCTATCGGCAAGTTGTCATCATCAATGTCATTGTCGTAGCGAAAGAAGTATTCAGTAGTAGTTGCGTCGTACTGCACTTCTAGTTGCATGGTCGCACCAGC
>JAGQPK010001400.1 GCA_020426755.1 Planctomycetales bacterium | reverse complement strand
AATCTCAAGGATGACTTTCCCGTTCTCGAGGTCGAAGGATTGACGATCGCCAGCGAAGACAACCGCGTCTCAATGGTCGACACCTTTGTCGAGAACCTCAAACGCTTGCCGGAAGGGCACCGCACGCTGCAACAATTGCGACGTGAGCTGTTCAAGCAGTTCCAGCCGGATTGTATCATCACCGATTTTGAACCAATGACCGCCTACTTGGCGCAGCACTACGATCTGCCGCTCATCTCGCTCGACAATCAGCATCGGATGCGATACCTGAAGTACGAATGTCCGCCCGAGTTGAAGTTCGATCGACGCGTCACGAAAAATGTCATTCGCGCGATGGTGCCGCGGCCCGATGTATCGCTTGTGACTGCTTTTCGTGGCGGCAAGCTCAAAAACGAACGCACATTCATCTTTCCACCGATTGTGCGCCGCGCGGTGCTCGACCTACAACCGACGCGCGGTGATCATATCCTGGTCTACGTGACCAGCGGCTTTGAATCGTTGTTGGAGATTCTGCAGACGTTTACCCGCGAGTCCTTTCTGGTTTACGGCTACGACCGAGAAGATCACGAAGGACCGCTCCAGTATCGTCCCTTCAGCAAAACCGGATTCCTGAGTGACTTGGCGGCGGCCAAGGCCGTGATCGCCACGGCGGGGTTCACGCTGATCAGCGAATCGCTCCACTTGCACAAGCCGTATCTGGCACTACCGATGCAGGGGCAGTTCGAGCAACAACTGAACGGTTATCAACTGGCCGAGATGGGATACGGTAAGAACGCGCCGGAAGTGACCGCGGAAACGGTTGGCGATTTTCTCTATCGCTTACCAGATTATGACAACAACTTGTTAGAGTACGTTGCGAGCGACAATGCTGAAATCACGTCGAAGCTGGACGAGCTCCTTGCAAACGATTGTGCGCTGCTGAGAGAGTTTCACGAGCACCGACGGTAACATTCGATATTCAACATTGGTCGTCTCTGCGCTTACAGCACGCGGCAGATGAAGCACTTGAGGTATTCTGTTTCGGGGCAGGCCAACCT
>JAGQPK010000013.1 GCA_020426755.1 Planctomycetales bacterium | reverse complement strand
AGCACCTCGGTTTTCGGGCGTGCGTAAAAACTCACAGCCTCTACGCGATGAAGACCCGGAAGCCCCGACGACCCTCGACCTGTTAATCTGCGTCTGCCCGAGCTGTCCGTTTTAATGCCCTAGCAAAGCTGTCCGTGTTCATCAACCGCCTGAGCATTCGCGGCGGGGTGATTTCGAAGGGTCGGAGCAACTGATAAACTGCTGCGACCGCGCTAGATTCTTAGGCTACTTACTGCGTTACCGCTTGTATGAAGGAGACAACAAACGATGGCTGACGTCAAGATTACGATTCGGGACAACGGTCCATTTCTGGTCGAGGGCCCCTTCCAGCTTGTCGACGGTGCCGGCAATCCGTATCCACTCGATCCGAACAAGCCGTCCTACGCCTTGTGCCGCTGTGGTGCGTCGTCGCGACGTCCGTTCTGTGACGGCACACACAAGACGTGTGGCTTCGAGTCCGGCGAGCGAGCCGGTTCCTAGTCAGCGATTCATCAACAACTTATCCCCAATCGGCGCGTGCGATCCCGCCGCGCCGACAGCGCTGCTTTTGTTACATTCGTTGTAAGAATATCGAGAAAACAAGCATTTCTGAATTCAGCCGATCGAATTCGCGCCTCGTCTCTAGTACCGAATAGCAACGTCGATTAGCATCGTCCGTCGCAAGCAATTTCGTGGAGTGCAGAGGAGCGACGGCGACGATGGAATCTGAACCTACTTCAATCGAATCTTCTGAGGTCGAAGCACAACAAGATGAATCGACTCAGGTGGCAATACCCGACGAGTTTACTGCGGCTTCCGAGTCCTACATTGGACGTTGGAACCGCTTGGTAAGCACGACTAATTGGGACAAGGGACGCATCATCCACGAGTGGCGTTCGGCACTCATGGCCGCACAGGCCCCGCAGACGGAATTCTCGGACGAAGCCTGGAGCCGCATGGTTGGCGGAGTCACCGGCCAGCATGCCGGACGTCTGCGTCGTGTCTACGAACGATTTGGCGACGTGTACACGCAATTCGAAGGTTTGTACTGGAGTCACTTCCAATCGGCACTCGATTGGGATGATGCCGAAATGTGGTTGGAAGGTGCCCTGCAAACTCAATGGTCAGTTGCCGAAATGCGCCGGCGACGTTGGCAAACACTCGGTGGCGTCGCAGCTGACGAACCGCGTGAGGAAGACGTTGTCGCCACGGAAGTCGATGAGGACTACATGGCCGCCGATGCTGCCGCTCGCACCGGCAAGCCCGACGAGCCGCTCAACTATTCCGGAGACTACACCGTCGAAGCCGTCACGCCGGAAGGCCCCGACTTTGGCGACGAAGACCACAGCGCCCACTCGGCACAGCTCGACGACAATTACTCACCGCCAATCAGTCCCGCGTCCTCCGAGCCAACTGCCGAACGCGTGCGTCCCTTCGCCGAACTGCCGGAACTGCCGGAAGATATGGCGGGTGCGTTCGAATCGTTCCAATTGGCGATCCTGCGTCAACGCAACAGTGAATGGGCCGAGATCTCTGCTGACGATGTACTGTCAGTTCTCGATGCGCTCAAGACTCTGGTCACTGCAGAGCCGTAACTCGAGCGAAGTGAGACGTTGGCGCGTTGCGGCGAACTACTAAGAAACCGACACTAACGCGTTACGGCGAACTACAAACAAGTTAGCCGAAAGGCGCAAGCCGCGGTTCTCGCTCTAGTCCGAGCCAATCGCCAAAGAAACCGACGCTAACGCGTTGCGGCGAACTGGAGTTCTACGGCGAACTAGAGCACTACATCGAACTAGAGCACTACATCGAACTAGAGCACTACGTCGAACTGGGGCACAGTTACGATCTTCGAATGAAATGCGCCGCGTAGGAACGAACCTGGCGGCCGTTGAGAACGTGGGCCATGCGGAGCTGTTGAACTGTTGAGTCGCTGAATTGGCCCAGCGGTACGTGAATCCACTTCTTGTGGAACCGACGAGCCAGCCGGCGCCAACCGGCACCGGGCGGCAATGGTGATAGCAGGGCAATCTGTGAGTTGCGGCTGTAGAGACAGGCCGCAGCCAGCAAACGTTCTTCCAACGTTGTCGTAAAATCCAGGCGTGGGTCCTGCCAGATGTCGGGAATTACCAGCGGCGGGAACAGAAACATCGCACCGCCGTAGGATGCCAGGCCGATTCCGGGCCCAACCATTTCGCGTGAGAAGTCGGTGGCGAAAAACGCCAACGTCGACTCTTCGTTGTGCTCAGCAAACCATGTCGTCCGCCACGGGTAGTCACGGGGATCGGCCGGTGAGTCGAACAGCATGACAACGGCATCCAATTCACCACGCACCGGCGGCATTACTTTGACATAGATGTCGCCGGTGTGCCAATTGCGGAGCGTATCGCGAATATCGATGCCGTCTTGCACGCTGGTCGTGAACTTCTCGGTGCGTACCAAATCGGTACCGAGAATTTGCTTCGCGCGATCCATTACGTGCGAGCGAAAATTCTCAATCATCTTATCTTCGGGCGGCCAACTGCACTGTCCCGAAGGATTCCATTGCATCTGCCAACGCTCACGCTCAGTCGTTTCCGGTCGCCGCGACAATTCGCACGACTTCCATTCGAGCGGAGGACCCGGCAGGCGGCTTTTCGCGTGATAGATCTCACCGTTTGGCAATCGCAATCGATCAATACCCATCTGAGCCGGCGCGTCGGCGATAAGATAACTCACGTCATAGTCGCGTGCTGTCTCAGCAACTTGTACGGCAAAGCTGTCACCGCAAACCTGTTTCGCCGCCACCACAATGGTGTACAAATCGGGCGTTAAGCGGTGTTGCAGCAGGCTCATGTTACGAATGTACTTCAGGCACGTGCGCAGAATCTGTGGAGTAATTTTGCGAGCGCGGCTGCGCAGTTCCGCATAATAGCGCTGACGCGCCGTCAAGAGCAACGCCTTCACACCATCGATTGACAGATTCGTGTCATCGTCCAGTTGTCCCCGCGCTTGCTCATACAGCCCCGTGATAAATGGCAGTTCGCCCATCATGAACAACAACGTGCGCGGATCAACCGACATCGCCTCGACGGGCTCGACCTCGTCATCTTCTGGAGTCTCGGCGGGTCCATTCAGAAACGCGTCGCGAATCCAGGGCCAATCAAGTAGCGAACAGATAAAGAGAATTGAATCGTACTTGCTCTCCAACTCGCGCAGCCGATGCGCCATCGCGTTGATGCGGGCACGGGGCTGCCCCACGGGCGGTGGCGGCACGCTAGGTAAGATCGCAGCGGCAAATCGTTCGAGTCGGACCTTCTTCAACGCGTAGGCGTCTGGCAGGATTGCGGATTGAATTTCAAACGAGGACGTTTCCAGATCGATAAACGCTCGGGCGATTCGCTCACCCAACGCCACTCGCAGTCCAGCAATCACAGGTTGACATGGATCGATCGGCACATAGCTCACCGCGGAAAGCTCGTCATCGTCCTCCTCATCTTCATCCTCGTTCATCCAAGGCGGCTGATATTCGCATGCCTCGCGCTGAATGACGACAGCAGGCTCCGGCAAACGCTGAATAGCGTTTTCGACGTTCGATTGAAATGACGGCGGCAGCGGCACGGCCAAGCACTCGAAACGGTGCTCAAGCATCATGCGACGCACCTCCAGCGCACAATCGCCGCTGCCGTGTACGACCGGCAACGCAACGATCTTGGGACCAATCCGCAGCACTGGAGAGATTGTGGGCATAAGTGTGTGGCCTCAGATGATAGCGATCGTTGCTAGTGCACTTCTCTGGCTAGAAAATGGCATTCGACAAAGGTCGCCGAAACGTGTTGGCCCCGGATCACAACGCGAACTGTGATGGCAATTTTTGAACTTCGACAATCAAAACTCAGCAATCATCATTCAAAAATCAACACACAGCTAACAGCAACCATGTGCCTGAAGGGCTAGGACTTCATTGACAAACACGCTAATACGTGTCACGCCCTCCGCAGTCGTCGTCCTCGTCGTCATCAAACTCTTCTAGCTCGTCCATCTCATCCAGATCACTAAAGTCGGGATGCAAGGGATCATCTTGAGCGAAGAAGAAATCTCCTAGGCCTAATGGCACCGAGTCACCGCCCAAGGTGCGATTCTGGCGATCTGCCAACGATTCCAAATCGAGCGCATCGTCTCCCAAGCAACCCATCAATGCTTCACGCCATAGCTGGTCCTTGCTGATTGGATGATTAGGATTCTGTGCCAAGCGCTTCATCGCGTAACGTAACAGGTTGATACCGTCACGAGTGGAAAAGTCCAGCTTGAGGGCATGCGAACGCTGCAAGAACTCAACCGTCAGCGCCAGCATCTCCGCCTCGGCAAACGGCAAGTGGTAGTGCAGAATGGCCATCTCGTCTTCGCGCGATGGATAACCAAGTTGCAGTGTCGGTTGCAGACGGCTCAAGATGTAGTCCGGAATTTCGTACGTCGATTCATCTTGGTTCATCGTTACCGCGCAACGAAAATCCGGATGTGCTGGAATCGTGATGCCCGCCACAATCGATTCGACGTAGCGACGTTGATCGAGCAGTGGCGCCAAGCTGGCCCACGACTTCTCGTTCATCCGATTGCCTTCATCCAGCAGGCAAACGCCGCCACGCAACATGGCAGTGACGAGCGGCGATGCGTGATAGGCAATCTTGCCGTTCTCGGCCAACACAGGCGTCACCAGCAGATCCTCGGGACGCGTATCCGCGGTGCACTGATAGATGTACAGTTCCTGATCCCGCTGTCGCGCTCCGGCCATCCCTAAGGCTGTCTTGCCAATACCGGGTGCCCCGACCAAACGGGGCGACAGTGGCAAGTCACGCTCGTCCACGACGATCCAGCAAGCCAGCAACTGATTCAGGACTTCTCGCTGGCCGATCCATTCCCCTTGCGTCTGATTGGGGTGGCTGAGCTGAAGTCGTATGCCGTCGATCTCGACGTGAGTCATCTCGCGTTTGCTCATCATTCCCTGCCCGATCGTTGTCTCGCGTCAAAGCGGTGCCGGTTCGCTCTTCGACCCTCACCCGGGTGAGTTTCTGAAAGAACGATCCAAGTGATGCGACCTGAGTCCCAATCGTTATTAGTCTATCCATTCGCTACGACGGCGAAAACGAGACGTGGCCTATATTTCAGCACACTTCGGCCCCGGTATGCGGCGATTGTCGCTCATTCTCGACACCTCAACGCCGGCCATACCACGGTTTATCTCGCCTTCCCCCAGCGTTAAACAGGATCTTCGCCGCTATGTCGACACCTCCTCAAACGACCGTCGACATGCGAAAGACAGTGACGCAGTATTTTCTCCTCACCGTGCTCGTCTGGTGTGCTCTGCCACTTTCGCCACCGAATGTTGACTCGGATTTTTGGGGGCACGTCCAATACGGCCGGGATGTTTGGCAGCATGGGCTCGATCGGACAGCGACGTACACCTACAACGCGATCGGACATCCTTGGATTAATCACGAGAATTTGTGCGAGCTGCTCTTTGCCGCCTTCGTCGATAGTGCGGGAATCGGCTGGCTGCTGGCTCTCAAATGCCTGCTGGGTGTGGCCATCGTAGGTTGGGCCATGCACCGGGCGAATCGCCAAGCCGTTCATCCGTTAATCACAGCAGCCGTTGCCATTTTGGCGGCCAGCAATCTTTCGTACTATTGGGGCGTGCGTCCACACTTGTTCTCGTTCGTGTTCTTCGGCGCCATGATCGGCTGGACCGATTGGTGCTTCGAAGGCTGGCAGGGCTCGTTCACGCAACTGTACGAAGGCCGGTCGCCCTGGCGCGATGACGTCGCGTCGTCCCGGCGCTGGGGCCTGTGGCTGCTCGTGCCGCTACTTACCATTTGGACAAACACTCACGGCGGCTTCCTGGCCGGACTGGCAGTGATTTTGGCGCTACTCGGCAGCCGCGCGATCCACTTACTTTTCAGTCGCACCGTACCGTCTGACTCGGGATCTGCCAGGTCGCTCAGACGGCTCGCAGGCTACTTGTTCGTGTTAATGGCTGTGATCGGATTGGCGACGCTGATCAACCCGTACGGCATCGGCCTGCACAAATGGTTGGCGATCAACCTGAGTCGTCCGAGACCAGAAATCCTAGAGTGGCACGCGCCTAACTTATTGTCGACCGCAGCTTGGAAACTGGACGTCGTGTTAGTTCTGATGGGCCTGTCGCTGATCGCTAACTGGCGACAGTTCGACCCGGCGCGACTGCTAGTCACGACCGTCGTGGCTTATGAAGCACTGACACATGCGCGGCACATCCCATTTCTGATGATGCTGTTCATGTTCTGGTATCCGCCTCATCTGCAGACACTATTCAGTAAGCTGATCAAACAACTGCGGCCCGACGGACCGAGCACTTCCACATCTTCCGCTACAGCCTCCCCCAAAGCCGCCATGTGGGCCGATTTCGCCTGCAGCCTGCTGTCACTGTATGCGGTATCACTCGGCTTCCGAGTCGGAACTCGACTGCACGAAATTCCAGTTTATCGCGACCAATACCCTGTCAGCGCCGCTCAATTCATTGCCGACCATGGTCTCACAGGGCGTGTTGTCACATCGGGAAAGTGGGCACAATACACTCTCTGCGTCCTCGGGGCACGTACGCCAGGTGATCGCGGCCTGCTGGTCGCTTTCGATGGACGGTTACGAACGTGCTACCCACAGGAGGTTGTCGACCTGCATTTCGATTTTGCCCTCGGAGATGGTGGACCGGACGAAAGATTCCGAAGCCCGTCCTCTCCGCCCGCCGATCCTAAGAGAATTCTCGAATTCAATCAGCCCGAACTGCTGCTGCTCGATCGCCATGAATCACATGCTCAGCAAGTGCTAGCGACAGTAGCAGACCACTGGGTGCTGCTCTATCAGGATGAGCTATCCCAACTTTGGGGACGACGATCCATTTTCGATGATCCGACCAACGAACGATATTTCCCGGCTGACCAACGCGTTGCCGGCAACCGACCGCAAACCGGCTACGTCCAGTGGCCCGCGTCTCCCAAACGACATCGAGGACGCGCCAGTTTGGCCAAGGCCTCGGGAAATAAACACAGAAACGTGTCCAGTGAAACGCTGCCCGTTTCGCAACCTTCTCGCTAGATAACTCGGAGTTCAGCCGCCATGTCCCTGCCCGCCTCCCCTGAAACATTCGTTACGACGAATGCCGCTGAAACCGAGTCGACTCGCGTGGCGACTGGGCTGCCAAGCACATCGCCAGAAACATCACTCGACGCAAGTCCACGTACGAGCCGTGCGGCAGCAAGTACTGACGAAGCGATCCAATTGCGACTGCATGAGTTAGAGCAATTGGCCACTGAACTTGAGCAGTTAGAAGAGGACGATGCGGCGGACGAGTTTGCTGCGGCTCCACTGAATTTGCCCAGCGATTTTCTGCTGTCAATCGTGGTGCCGGTGTACAACGAGCGGACGACGATCCGTGCGATCATCGCGAAGTTATTGGCGTTGCCGCTTCCCAAGGAGATCATTCTGGTCGACGACGGCAGCACCGATGGCACGCGTGACGAGCTTGCGGCGTTGGCCGGTCTCCCAGGTTTGCGAATTCAACTGCACGACCAAAATCGCGGCAAAGGCGCGGCACTCCGCACCGGATTCGCTCACGTCAGTGGTACGATCGCCTTAGTGCAAGACGCCGACTTGGAATATGACCCGCGTGACATCCCTGGGCTGCTTGTGCCAATTCTCAACGATGAAGCCGATGTCGTTTACGGCTCGCGATTCTTGGAACAGCGTCACACCGGCTCATCGTCGTTTCATCAGTTCGGCAATCGTCTGCTTACCGTTGCTTCAAATATCACGACGGGGCTGAAGCTGACGGATATGGAAACCTGCTACAAAGTCGTGCGAGCTTCCGCGCTTCGCGATTTGGAAATTCGCCAGAACCGATTTGGCTTCGAACCCGAAGTGACGGCCAAGTTAGCTCGCCGCGGCCTGCGTTTTCAGGAACTGCCCATCCGCTATCGGGCGCGTACGTGGGACGCCGGCAAGAAAATTGGCTGGCGTGACGCCATCAACGCCTTCTTTTGCATCGTTCGCTACGCCTGGGTCGACTGATCAAGCTGCCCATCTTGCGTTATGATGTGTGTTGCAGGTTTCTGCTGAGTTCACGGCATGGCGCCGGCCTAATGGCACTCAGTTGAGATTTCAGGATAGAAAAGACGGGTAGTTCCCCCTCCCGTCGATGGCCTCCATTTCGCACAACTCGACTCCGGGAGGGGGCCGGGGGAGGGAACCACAACGGACGCGTTGTCACGTAATGATTTGCTGAAATTGAGAGAAACTCGGCGTGGGCACAGCGGACTTCAGTGCGAGTGCCAGTTCTGCGACTGTCGCCCTCCCCCTGAATCCACCTCCCGTACTGCACGTCTTAAGACAGTCGAGAGTCAATTGCGGGAAGGGGAACGCCGCACCTGGATCTCAACTGAGTGCCATTAGGCGTAAGCCGCGGTTCTCGTTGCGGATCGATACGCTGCGAAGGGCCGAACCGACGCGAACGTGTTACGCGAACTTGATGTGTAGTGTGAATCAGGAGTGATCAACGTGCGGGCTGCGGATCTGAACGAGCCGACACCCAGTCGATACGTGGTGGGTATCGACTTGGGAACAACGAATTCGGCGGTCTGTTATGTGGACACGTTGGCGGACACACGTGTCGTCGAGGTGTTCGCGATCCCTCAGTGGGTTGCTCCCGACCAGTTCGAACCACGTGACACACTGCCGTCATTCCACTTCGAACCGATCCCCCGAGCAAATTCGTTCAGTTGCAAGTTGCCTTGGCAATCCAAAGCGGGCAATTATGTTGTCGGTGTCATGGCGCGTGAAGAAGGGCGACTGGCGCCGGATCGCTTGATCGTGTCGGCCAAGTCATGGCTTTGCCATCCGGGCATCGATCGCACGGCCGAAGTGCTGCCCTGGCATGGTGCGGACGATGTCGAACGACTCTCTCCGATTGATGTGAGCGCCCGCTACCTGCGACATATTCGCGAAGCTTGGGACATGAAGTTTCCCGGGTTTCCGTTGGCCGAGCAGGATGTCGTGCTCACGTTGCCCGCATCGTTCGACGAAGTCGCACGTGAACTCACAGTTCAGGCCGCTGCGAGCGCCGGCTTGCCACGCATCGTTCTGATCGAGGAACCCCAGGCGGCGTTCTACTCCTGGGTCGATCGTCATCGTGACGAGTGGCAAACTCTTGTCAGTCCGGGCCAAAAGATTTTGGTCTGTGATATTGGCGGCGGCACATCGGATTTCACCTTGATTCGCGTCCGGCGTGCCGAACCAGGCAGCACGGCGAAACCGCCGACCACCTCCGACGATGATTCGACTGCCGCTGCGTCAGACGAACAGAGCGCAGCGCAAAAAAGCCTGGTGCAATTTCACCGGATTGCGGTGGGGGACCATTTGATTCTCGGCGGCGACAATCTAGATCTTGCCTTGGCGAAGTTTCTCGAGCAGCGTCTGGCCGCGCAAACTCAACTTGATTCGCGGCAGTGGGACGTGCTGGTTCGTACCTGTCGTCAAGCGAAAGAAACGCTGCTAGGCACTGACGCACCGACCGAGTTGACGGTCAACTTGCCGGGTGCCGGCAGTCGTCTGATTGGTGGCGGCTTGCAGGTCAGCTTAACAAGTGACGAAGCTTGGCAAGTGCTAATCGAAGGCTTCTTCCCTGCGGTGACGCTGGATGAACAACCGCAGCGACGTCGCTCCGGCTTTCAAGAATTTGGCCTGCCTTACGCCTCTGAGCCCGCCGTCACAAAGCACTTGGCCGCCTTCCTCACCGCACACCGCCAGGCAGATGACGACACCACGCCTACAGCAAATGAACACGATCCAGCTCGCCCCGACCTCGTTTTATTCAATGGCGGCGTCTTTGCGTCGGACGCCATCCAAACGCGACTCGTGGAAGTGATCTCAGCATGGTTTCGTACACCGGCCCAGCCGGATTGGCATCCAACGGTCTTGACCAATGATCGACTGGACTTGGCGGTTGCGCGCGGAGCTGCCTATTACGGCATGGTGCGGCGTGGTGAGGGCGTGCGGATCGCAGCCGGACTGGCGCGCAGCTATTACATCGAAGTCGGACACGGAGATGACTCGCACTCGACCGCAGTGTGCGTCGTCCCAGGTCGCGCCCAACCGGGTGAGTCAATCGAGCTGAACGACTTGACATTAGAGCTACGAGTTTCGGAGCCGGTCGAGTTTCCGCTGTATGTGTCCAGCACGCGGCTCACCGATCGGCCCGGCCAAACTGTTGAGATCGACGTGAATACCATGCGACCGCTGCCTCCGCTGCGGACCGCACTCCGCACACAGCGCAGCAAGCAGCGCGATACGATACCCGTCAAGCTGCACGCCCATCTCAGCGAGATCGGCACGATCGAACTCTGGTGTAGCCAGATTGACGGCGACCACACGTGGCGGCTCCAATTCGACGTGCGGGCGGCGACCGAGACGGACCGTGTGGCCGGCACGAGTTCTGGGGAAAGCGAAGGCACCTTGGATGAATCCGCTTGGCAAGACTGCGCCGCGGCGCTGCAAGCTACTTTCGGTCCTGATGCGACAGCTCCGCCTGGAACCCTCATGGCGCGATTGAGTGAAGCTCTGCAACTAGAACGCAGTGACTGGCCGATGTCACTCCTACGTCGCATTTGGGAGCAACTCATGGAGTTGCAAGCTGGGCGTCAGATTAGTCCAGCTCACGAGGCCCGCTGGCTCAACTTGCTCGGATACGCTTTGCGCCCCGGCTATGGTGTCGCTGTCGATGATTGGCGTGTCACCGAGACCTGGCGTCACGTCCAGGGCAAGCTGGCACACAGCACATCCGTCACACGCAACGAATCATGGATTCTCTGGCGACGGATTTCCGCGGGCTTACCAGCCGGACAGCAGCGTGCACTCGCCGAACCGCTAGTCGCCGCTGTCCGAGCGTTGCATCGCCGCATGGTTCAAGGAACCGTCAAAGGCGAGACCCACTTTACAATTCCCGAATTCGCCGAATTGTGGCGTTTACTTGGTTCGTTAGAATTGCTGGCACAACGCGATAAGGCTCAGTTGGGCACACAGCTCATTGAACTGCTCCCCAAGAAAAAGCTGGAAGGTGTACGTAATGCAATCTTGTGGACCTTGGGGCGGCTCGGCAATCGAGTCCCGCTTTACGGACCGCTGAATACCGTCATCGACACCAAGGTCATCAGCAAATGGGTCGAGCAACTGCTCTCCCACTCAAGCACCGATAACGCCTATCCCTTCGCAATGATGCAATTGGCCCGTTGTACCGGCGATCGACATCGCGACTTGCCGGCTGAGTTGCGAGAGCAAGTTGCGGCGAAAGCGCTGCACGGACGCGAGCACTTGCAACAACTAGTAACGAGTGGCGGTGCACTCGACACCGAAGAGCAGCAACAGGCATTTGGCGAAAGCTTGCCAAAAGGTCTGCGAATTGCCAGCACCGCCGTTCCATCCGCAGGTCCCGCAACCTCGGCCGCCGTTCGTTGACCCGATCATAATCGACCTGATCCTAGAAGGTTTCTCACATGACATCCTCCGCCGTCAAATCCGCTACGCTCATGGCCGGCATCCCGGCGACGAATGCCGCCTTGTATCATCGCCTACGCTTCTTGGTCGGTGATCCTACGGCGCTGATCGACCTGCAGCTTGAAGATGGCAACCGACACCGCATTTTCATCCTGCGAGACATTGAGATGGATCGGGCCCGCAAGCATGCTCGCGCCGACCAAGTGGCCTGCCCGGCTGACTACGCGCCGAGCGGCGGTCTGTCGGGGGATCGCGAAACCGCTACCGCTCAGGCCGCCGCCGAGTGCCTAAGACAACATAATGTCACTCACGTCACCGGCGATCGCAGCTTGCCACTTAGCTACGTCGATGCAGCGCGCACGGCCGGCATTGAAGTCTCGTACGATCCGGAGCTAGGAGTGCAAGACCGACGCGCCAAGGACGAACAGGAACTCCAGTGGCTGCGTGAAGCCCAAGCAATGACGGAAGGCGCCATGGAAATGGCCTGCCGACTGGTTGCCAATGCGAACGCAGATGCCCAGGGCGCACTTCATGTGGACGGAGCGCCGTTGACATCGGAAAGACTTCGGACAATCGTTGATCAGTGGTTCCTGCAACGTGCCTATGACAATCCCCCCGCGATCATTGCCGGCGGACCACAAGGTGCAGACTGCCACGACCACGGCAGCGGCCAGCTCTACACCGGGCAACCAGTGATCATTGATATCTTCCCGCGCTGCCAGGCCACGCGCTATAACGGCGATTGTACTCGCACCGTCGTCCACGGTGAGATTCCGGCGGAGATCAGTAGGATGCACGCCGCCGTGCTGGCCGCCAAAGCCGCAGCCGAAGCAGCGACCCGCGCCGGTGTCTCGGGCGAGGACGTTCACGCGGCGACGTCCGCCGCGATGCTCGACCATGGTTTCTCGATGGGCTTGCCCGGCCCCGACGCGCCGACTTCCTACTGCGCGATGACACACGGCACGGGCCATGGCATTGGTCTCGATGTTCACGAACCACCGTTGCTCGACAAGAAAGGGCCGTTGCTGGTCGTCGGCGATGTGCTAACGATCGAACCGGGGCTCTATTGCCGCGACTTCGGTGGCGTGCGAGTCGAAGACATGGTCGCCGTGACCGCAGATGGCTGCGAGAATTTTAATCGCTTGCCAACCGGACTGGATTGGCGAACCACGGATGTCACGGATGTCACGGATAAAGGATGACAGTCAGATCAGACGGATCAGACGGATCTGTCAGTTGCGTAGCGCATTGACGAAATCTTTGACGCGTTGCACGTCGACTGGCGCATTGGCTTGGCCGCCGTGCTTGAGGCTGGTGCCGACAATGAAGCCGTCGGCCAAGCTGACGCAGCGTGGCAAGCTTTCGACGCTGATTCCGCTGCCAACTACAACAGGCGTATCGCCCGCCGATTGCTTGACGGCGCTCAGATGCTCCGGATCCACTGCTCTGCCCGTGGCACTGCCTGAGACGATCACCGCATCTGCCTGACCGCGTTCGATCGTATCGACAACTTCTTCCGCCAATGGCCGCGGCGAAATTGGGCTTGAGTGTTTTACCTGCACGTCAGCCCAAATCTGTACGTCATCTGCCGCCAACGCGCGGCGTTCGCGCAGCAACGTATGCGCTGGTCCTTGGACTATTCCCTGGTCGGTGACGCGAGCGCCGCATAACACGTTGACTCGGATAAAGTTGGCACCGCTCGCCAGCGCGACCGCCAATGCGGCATGCGCGTCGTTGCGCAGCACATTGATTCCCAGCGGCACACTGAAGCGACGACGAATCTCGGCAGCCGTCGCGGTCATCGCCGCAATCGTTACGGGCGGAACCTGTGACGGGAAGAACGGCGTGTCACCGAAGTTTTCAATCATCAATCCGTCCATGCCGCCGTCGATTAACGCTTCCGCATCCCGCAGCGCGCGAGTGATCGACTGAGCCAGCGTTTCGACACAACTCGGACTCCCAGGCAACGCTGGTAAATGCACCATACCAATCGCCGGCTTCACCTCGGCGATCCATCCCATCTTGACAATACTCATCGCTCGCTCCAAAACACCAGCTGCCCAGGTCGGCACCCAAACGCCCGCACCGAATCTAATCGAAGTAGCTCATACACCTTAGCAGCAGATATCGTAGCGAAGCGCAACGACTTTTCAAACAGAGTGGAAACACGCCGCGGTAGCTCCTACTCGTACTCCTACTCGATCTATCCATCCTGCTCGTCGAGTACGATTACCGTTTCACTGAGTACGAGGGCGAGTACGAAGAAGACCATGAGTCGCCCTCGCAGGGTGACGTTCATCTGACAGCCGCTAGTTCGCCGTTACGCGTCAGCGTCGGTTTGCAGCTCGTGCGAGCAACCATCTCGTGCGAGCAACCGCGGCTAAGGGCTGGCGGCGATTCCTGTGTCGATTGACTTCGCATCGAGCACACTGATTCCCTCACGCCCGCCGCCGTCGCGTACATACTTGTGGCAATGAACGCATTTGAGCGTTACGTCGACGTATGCCAAGGCCACGGCGTCGATATCCTTGCTCTTTGCGGCGTCGACGAGATGTTGAATTGCGTGGCGAAAATCAGCGCTCTGATCGACATACCGCTGTGTGCGAAGCACCTGCCATTGCGACTCCATGCTCAACAGCCCCAGCTCTTGGGCGTGCTTGGCAATCAATTCGTAGTTCTCAAGGGACAAGCCCTCAAGAACTTTCTGCGAATGCGATAACTTGGCTTGCATAAAGTTTCGAGTTGCCGGAGCAATCTCCGGAGGCTGGGCCAACAGACGCACCTGCCAACTAATGAGTCCGACCACAATCAGCAAGATACCCCGACCTAAGTGTGTGGATCGTTTGCGCATGGGAGCCTCTCCTTACACTAAGTTGCAGGTAATTATCCGGACAGCACTGCTATTCGGTATGTGGATCTCCATCGACGAAGGCAGAAACGACATCACTCATCGAAATGATGCCTACCACATGTTCTCGGACATCAATCACAGGTAGATGATGCACTCGATTCCGCAGCATCTCCGTGGCGGCGCGAGATAGCCGTGTGTCTGGGCCGACCATTGCGACATCCTCCGTCATCACATCGGCGACCGTACGGTCGTCGATGCCGTTTGTCAGACGTTTCAGCAGCCAACCGGAAGCAGTCAAGTCACCATGATTCAGATCGTGCAGATCCTCCTCGACTTCACGCGTCACATGTAGCATATCGGTCGCCGAGACAATCCCTACGCATTCATTCGCATCCGTGACGACTGGCAACGTTGCCAGATTGTGGTCAATCATCCGCTGGAGGCAGTCGTGCAAGGTCGCCTTGTTGCTGATGGCGACCAAATCTCGACTCATCACGTCCCGAACACGCAACTCGTAGGGATTCTTGGACATCGTACGTCTCCTCGGTCTCGGCAGCTTGTCGCCAAAACGAGTCACCGCGGCCTGTGTCGTACCTGTGTCACGTGAGACAAATCAATGCAACACGCAACACGCTCTACGCTCACATCATACGTAGGACACAATCGCCTTGATGTAGTTCGACCGCTCAAATCCGGCTGGATCTGGACAGTTCTTGCGACTCATACTGCCTTTCATCTGAGTAATCGATGTGTATTCATTCGCATGCATCCAGGTCTTCATGCCAAGGAACATGGATTCCATGTGATCAACGCCCATTTTGAGCATCGCCGACGTCATCATGACCACGTCTGCGCCGGCCATGATCAGCTTGATTGCATCGCCAGGCGAATGCACGCCGCTGGTACCAGCCAGCGAGATCGGTAGCACGTCACGCAAAATCGCGATCCAACGCAACGGCAGCCGCATCTCATTCGGTCGACTGAGCTCTAAATGAGGTTGCACGGACATTTCCTGTAGATCCATCTCGGGCTCTAAGTACCGATTGAACAGCACTAAGCCGTTGGCCCCGGCGTCAGCCAACTGTCGGGCAAAGTGAGGCAATGCGGTATAGTACGGCCCCAACTTAACGGCAATCGGGATTTGCACCTGACTGCGAATCGACTCGATGATCTTCACTTGCTCCAGTTCCACCGCGCGACTGTCTCGTTCAATATCCGCGACCACGTCATAGATATTGATTTCGATCGCATCCGCGCCAGCATCCTGTAACCGCTTGGCTTCCCGCGTCCACTGACCGGCAGCACGACAATTCAAGCTGGCAAATACGGGAATTTTGACGCTCTGTTTAGCGAGCTCAATATTCTGGAGATATTTGTCACGCCCCGAGTTGTAAAAATCCATTTCCGGGAAGTACGAGCGGGATTCAGCGTGCGCTTCATCCATTTCACTATAGAAATCGTAGACCGCTAATTCCTCATGCTCAATTTGCTCGGCGAACAAGCTTGGCAGCACGATGGCGCCCGCACCGAACTCCTCCAACCGCGGCAAGTTCTGCGGCAACGAGGTCACTGGACCAGCCGAGGCAACAAGCGGAGTCGACAGTTTGAAACCGAGATAGTCGGTTGAAAAATCAATATTCATCGGAATTAAACCTCCTCCGCAGTCGCGTCACACAGTTCGCGTTCGATTGCGCCCATTTGTTCGTAATAATGAAACTGGTCGTTGATGTCTGCCTGAGCCTTTTGCAAGAGCATCTGAGCACGGGCCGCATCGGAGCGAGCGAGCATGGCAAAGCGAGCTTCCTTCATAACAAAGTCCTTGAGCGGTATCGTCGGCTTGCGGCTGTCCAATTGGAACGGATGACCGCCCTGCCGTGCCTGACGTGGATCGTAACGGTACAGCGGCCAGAAGCCCGACTTGACGGCATCCTTTTGATGCGTCATGCCCGTTGTCATGTCGATGCCGTGAGCAATACACTGCGAATAGGCGATCAGCAGCGATGGTCCCGGATACGATTCAGCTTCGAGGAAGGCACGAATCGTCTGTTGCGGGTTGGCTCCCATTGCAATCTGAGCAACATACACGTGCCCATACGAGACGGCCAACATGCCGAGATCTTTCTTTCGTGCCGCCTTACCGTCAGCAGCAAACTTGGCTGCGGCCGCTCGCGGTGTCGCCTTGGACGCCTGCCCACCCGTATTGGAATAGACGCCCGTGTCGAGCACCAATACGTTGACGTTGTTGCCCGAGGCCAGCACGTGATCGAGACCGCCAAAGCCGATGTCGTAGGCCCAACCATCACCACCGACAATCCACACACTACGTGGCACCAACGCGTCAACTAACGGTTCAAGTTGGCGAGCAAGCGGGCTATCGACCTTAGCCAGACGCTCTCGCAGCGTGACGATTCGTGCGCGCTGTTCAATGATTTCCTGATCATTCGAGCAGCGTGCATTGAGCACGTCTTGCACGAGCATTTCGCCCAACTGTTCGCTCAATTGCCCCAACAAGTGGATGGCCAAATACTGGCGTTCTTCCACAGCGAGTCGCATGCCCAAGCCAAATTCAGCGTTGTCTTCGAACAACGAGTTGGCCCAAGCGGGACCACGTCCGTCCTTATTGGTGGTCCAAGGTGTCGTCGGCAAGTTGCCGCCATAGATCGACGAGCACCCCGTGGCATTGGCCACCATCGTGCGATCGCCAAACAACTGCGTCAACAGTTTCAAATAAGGCGTTTCACCACAACCGGCACAAGCACCAGAAAACTCGAACAATGGCTGCAGCAGTTGAGTGGCCTTGACCACGTCCGCCTTGACCTGATCGCGCGGCATCTCCGGGATGTTGAGGAAGTATTCAAAGTTGGCTCGCTCGGCGTCCAAATGGTCCCACTTGGACTCCATGTTGATAGCCTTGTGCTTAGCCACGGTCTTCGAACGTGCCGGGCAGACGTCGACGCAGACGCCACACCCCGTACAGTCGTCCGGCGCGACCTGAATCGTCAGCTTCGCACCCGCGAAATCCTTGCCAGACCAATCCTTATCACGGAACGACTCGGGGGCTCCGTTCGGAGCGGCATCGGACGGACGCAACTTCATGCGAATCGCGGCGTGTGGGCACACAAACGAACACAACCCACAGTCGATGCAGATCGAGGGATCCCAGATCGGAATCTCCGCCGCAATACTACGTTTCTCGAATTGCGCGGTTCCCGTCGGGAACGTTCCGTCCACCGGCATGGCACTCACTGGTAGCAACTCGCCCTTGCCGGCAATCAGAAGCTTCGTAATCCGATTGATGAAATCATCAGTCGTTTCCGGAATCGGTGACACAGCGGCCTGCACCGTCTCAACCACATTCGCAGGCAAGGGCACTTCAACGAGTGCCGCCAAGGCACCATCCACCGCGGCAAAGTTGCGTTCAACCACCGCTTCACCACGTTTCGAATACGTCTTGCGAATTGCCGTCTTGATATGCTCGATGGCTTCGTCGCGCGGCAGAATACCACTGAGTGCAAAGAAGCAAGTCTGCATCACCGTATTGATGCGGCCTGCCAGCCCCGCGTCACTCGCCACCTTGGCAGCGTCGACCACGTACAGCTTCAACTTCTTCTCGATCAGCTGTTGCTGCATCGCCACCGGAAACTGTTGCCATACCTCGTCGGCACTAAACGGACTGTTTAGCAGGAACGTCGCGCCAGGTGTCGCCAACTCCAACATGTCGAGCCGATCGACAAACTGAAACTGATGGCAAGCGACGAAGTTGGCCTTCTGAATCAGGTAAGTCGACTGGATCGGTTGCGGACTGAACCGCAAGTGTGACACTGTAATGGCACCCGATTTCTTCGAATCGTAAACGAAGTAGCCTTGCACATGCAGCGGCGTGTTTTCACCAATGATCTTCGCCGAGTTCTTCGTGGCACCCACCGTCCCGTCGCTACCCAGCCCGTAAAACACGGCCCGAGTGACTTGGTCCGATTCGGAAACGCGATCAGCATCGTACGACAACGATAGATTCGTGACATCGTCGACGATACCGATGGTGAACTCAGGCTTGGGCGAGCTCTCCTGCAACTCGTCCAAGATGCGCGCCACCATCGCTGGCGTAAACTCTTTGGATGACAAACCGTAACGCCCATGAATCACGCGAGGCAGAGCAGCTTGCGAGTTGACAATGGGCCAATGACGGTAGAGCGTGGCCGCGACGTCCTGGTAGAGCGGTTCACCCGCGGCCCCCGGTTCCTTCGTTCGATCAAGCACGGCGATCGCACGAGTTGTCGCGGGTAAGGTGGCCATGAAGCGATCCGCATCGAATGGTCGGTACAGTCGCACAATGATCATGCCCACTCGTTCACCAGCGCGATTGAGTGCATCAATCGCTTCGTAGGCAGCTCCGGCCCCCGAGCCCATCAACACGACGACTCGCTCGGCATCCGGCGCCCCGTAGTAGTCGAACGCGCGGTATTGCCGGCCCGTCAGGCCAGCGAATCGATCCATCGCGTCCTGCACAATATCGGGCGTCGCCAAGTAGAATGGATTCGCCGCTTCGCGTGCCTGAAAGAAGATGTCAGGATTCTGCGCGGAACCTCGCAACACAGGTCGATCGGGATCAAGAGCCCGCTGGCGATGAGCGGCTACGTCATCCATCGGCCACAGTGCACGGATCACATCGTCGGGAATTCGCTCGATCTTGTTTACTTCGTGCGAAGTTCGAAAACCGTCAAAGAAATGCACGAATGGAACGCGACTCCGCAGCGTCGCGATTTGCGAGATCAAGGCAAAGTCATGTGCTTCCTGCACCGAAGTAGCCGCCAACATGGCCCAACCACACGACCGCACAGTCATCACGTCGCTATGATCGCCGAAGATTGAGAGCGCGTGAGTGGCGATGGTCCGTGCCGCGACATGAAACACCGTCGGCGTCAATTCGCCGGCGATCTTGAACATATTCGGTATCATCAGCAGCAGGCCTTGCGATGCCGTGAAGGTTGTCGACAAAGCACCTGCCTGCAATGCACCGTGTACCGTTCCAGCCGCACCGCCTTCGCTCTGCAACTCAATGACCTTGGGCACGATGCCGTCAAGGTTCTTCTTCCCCATCGCCGCCCAAGCGTCCGACCATTCGCCCATCGGCGACGCCGGGGTAATTGGGTAAATCGCAACGACTTCGTTCGTTTTAAAAGCAATCTCTGCGGCTGCCTCATTGCCGTCGCACGTGATGAACTTGCCTTCCGCTGCCACGACTGACTCCTCTCGTAATCACCCAACCCCATACAGCACGGCAAGCCGGTCACAGCACGCGCTTGCCCCCGCAGGAAGCCAATTGCAAAGCCTGTGCCCGTGCTCGACCGAGACAATTTTTCTAGCGCACCGAGCGGACAGTGCCGCGTGCATGCGCTGCGCAGTGAGCCTGCGAAACCGACGCTTCCTGCGGTTTGATGCACGATTCACGTGACAATCCGATTCATGCCACGAGGCAGATTTCGGCATGGCAAACGCGACGGACAAGGCAAGTGGCGCTACAAGAAGTGTTCCGAGTGCGCACTATCGCACAGTCGACACCGGCTCCTAGCGCGCCGGCGCGCTGAAAGAGAACAGGAGCGTTGGAAATGTTGAATATCGAATGTTGAATGTTGAATGCTGAGGAATTGCAGATGAGGGGTGAGGGGTAGGGCAAGAAAGGAGAAAGGAAGGGTGAAGGGTCAAGGGCTCGTCGTACCACACATTTTTGCTGTCATCGATCTACAGAAGTTCGCCGAAAGGCGCCAGCCGCGGTTCTCGCGGGATGTGGACTTGGCTCCGACGCTGGA
>JAGQPK010000139.1 GCA_020426755.1 Planctomycetales bacterium | reverse complement strand
GTAGTGCCCTTGTCGCAGTCGCACGTTTCTCTGAAACAGCCGATGCGGCAACTCCAACGCGTCGCCCAGAGTATCCACTTGGCGATCGCCACGCGAGCGTGGGACACCGTCGTCAACTTCCTGCAAGAAAACAATGTCCGGCTCATAGTGTCGCAGCGTGTCGACAATTCGCTCGGGACGATACCTCCGATCAAGGCCCCCCATCCCTTTATGAATGTTGTACGTGATCAGGCGAATTCGCATGATATCGACCGTCGATTGCGTCCATTGATTCGGCAGTGCGCCTGCCGCGATTCGCGTGACGGCAGCTAACGCGCCTGTTGTCGATGGAACGCGGCTTGTTCCAACTGTCCCAATTGAGTGTAAGCTTCAGCCAGCCCCTCGTGTATCTCCTTAGGTGGATTCGGAGTGCCGTTAAGCGCGAACATCAGGTCCGTGATCGCTTCGGCGGGACGCTTCAAGCGGTTCAGGACTTGGCCACGTGTCTCCCGGTAATCAGGGAAATCGGGGGCGAGTTCAACCGCACGGTTGGCCAGCTGCAGTGCGTCTGACAGTGAGCTGTCGCCGAGTTGCAAGTAGACCCAGGCCAGATTATTGTGCGATCGAGCATCTTCCGGATTTTCTTCGCAGGCCTTGCGCAAGAAAGTCACAGCCGTTTTAAAATCACCGCGCTCGGCGGCCGAGACTCCACGGACTGCGTTCAATTGTGCCGGTGGCGTAGTTGACTTCTCAAAGGTCTCCAGCGCCGTGACCGCCAACGTTTGGGCCTGTCCATCGCTGACGGCGATCTGTCCCAGCAATACAAGCGGTTCTTGTTCGTCTGGTTGCAATTCGCACGCTCGCTGCAGCAGCGCGATTTCGTCCGCATCTCGACGGCGCGACGATTCCATTGCGCGAGCTCGTATCATGATCGTCTTATAGAGTCGCTCTTTCAGCGGGCCATCTTCTGGAAACTGAGCGTGTCCCTCTTCCAGGATGCGTTGCCCTTGAACCAAGTCACCTGTTAGCAACACGGTGAATCCCCACAGGCCGTATTCGTATGCCGACAGTGAGCTGCCGTCGGCAACCTTTTGCTCATAGATGCCAACTACCTTGGCCAACTCCGCCTGAGCGCTCCGTGTGTCGCCCCGCTCGAAGTAGGCTTCGGCCAGCATCACCCGTCCCGACGGTGCTTGCTCTGCGATGTGTGCGAGCTCATCGAAGGCCTCTTCCGTCTTGCCCGTCTGCATCAAGTAGTAAGCCCGAACATGGCGTAGACCGGCGTTATTCGGATCGCGTTCGTGAAGCAGATTCAGGTAATGTTGCGCCTCGGCGAGCGCTTCGGGTCTGGGCAACTTTGTTTCGTCGCCCATGTAGTGTTGCGCCAGCCAGAGCATGGCGTCACTGTACAGAGTCTGATCCGCCAGTCGTTTGATGGTGGCCAGGGCGGCGACCTTATCGCCATTCTCATATTCCTTGAGTGCCGCCTGAAATTCGTAACGCTCAGAAAATGCGTTCAGTTGAATGAGTTTCCGTTGGTAGAGATCAGCGGCCGGCCGATCGTTCGCTTCACTCGCCTTCGTGAACTCGGACCGATAATGCTGAGCTTTGGCGGCGTCTCCGTAGAACGGCATGCGGACCATGCAGTAGGCCAGGGGCAACGCCAGCAGAAAGGCGGGGATGCCACCGATCAATTGCCAGTAGTGGCGAGTTTTAAACCAACGCCCGGCGAAGATGAAGAACACTCCGAAAATGCGCCAGAAAGCTTTGCCAATCGCCTGGAAGAAACTTCGGACGGGCTTGGGGATCAAAGCACCCAGCAATTCCAGCAGACTCGTCAGGATGAAGCGACTGGCTTGGGTCTCAATCGCCTTGCCTTTTTTCGCAATCGCTTTGGCGCCTTCACCGAGGGGCGATTCCGCGACGACCTGTGAGACCATTTTTCCTGCCGTGGCCACAGAACGTTCGGCCTTCGTCAGTCGCTTTTGCAGAGTGCTGAAGAAACTGGTCAGCCATTTGGGCGCAAGAACACGTCCAATTGACTTGGCACGCCGCGTAAACACTCGGTCGATCGACGTCAAGTCGAGTTTGCGGAGCCACTTCAGGGTAAAAACGTATTGCAGCTTCTTCCAAACGGAGCGGGAAGAACGTCGCTTCGAGCTCATGGTTGTTGTCGTCCCAGGGGTGTTCTTTAACTCACGACAGTCTACCACGAGGATGCGAAAGTCCGGTTTGTGTGACGCCGATTCTAAGGGCCTTTTCCCGGGTTTTTGCTGAGTGTTTGCTTTCCTGCTTGTCCGTGCCGGCTCGCGCCACCGCCGTCCGACAAGCCTGGCGAGGTAGGCGGCGACACTCCACCGTGGCGACGTGTTGTTTTGCTGCGACACGGGCGAATAAACGCACAAGCTGGCTGGCCGACCGATGTCGAAAGCCCTCATTCATTTGGTGGCTGATTCCGGCAACACGCAAAACCCGCAGTTGAAATCGCTCCCATCACGTAGGTCGAAAAGTATCTTTGTCGTGGTTGAATGCCCGCCGAATTCAACCATACAGTCACCAGGTCAAAACCTGGACAGGCGTCCCAGCCCGATCAGAGAACCGTATCGCACATGGTTGACGATTCCTCGCAAACTCCCGCATTCGCTCGCAAGGCAACCGCGTTGGATGATGAACAGAGACACGCTGGTCCACAGCGGGTGTTGGTGGTCGACGACGAGATCGTCAATCGCACGTTGCTCTGTACGCTGCTGCGACGTCAGGGCTTCGAGACGCTGGAGGCAAGCAGCGGACCGGAAGCAATTCGGTTGGCGTTCTCCCAGCCAATCGATCTCATCCTGCTCGACCTAGTGATGCCAGATAGTGACGGCTTTCAAGTGCTGGCGCAACTGCGAGCAAAATTCGACGAGACGACGCTGCCCGTTGTAATTGTCACCGCCACCGAAGAAACAGAACAGATCGTGAGGGCGTTTCAGTGCGGTGCCAACGACTACGTCACCAAACCGATCGATGCCGACGTGATGTTGGCACGGGTCATGACGCAGCTTCGACTGAGGCATGCTCAATCCGCGTTACGCGAAAGTGAAGAACGTTACGCGATTGCGGCCCGCGGGGCCAATGATGGGCTTTGGGATTGGAACCTAACCACCGGAGACGTCTACTACTCACCTCGCTGGTTGGAAATGCTTGGACTCAGCGGAGCAAGTTCCACGGCCAAGCCCGAGCAGTGGTTCACGCGAGTTCACCCCGAAGACAGACAACGCGTTCGGCAGGAACTGGATGCACACTGCGCCGGTCATTCGGAGCATTTCGAAACCGAGTTGCGGATGTTGCACGAGGACGGCGGTTTTCGCTGGATGCTCTGTCGAGGGTTAGCAGTTCGCGATGCCAAGGGTAACGCCGTTCGCGTGGCCGGATCGCTAACGGACATTACGGAAGGCAAAGTTGCCGACGCGCTGACTGGCCTGCCCAATCGGCTCTTTTTCTTAGATCGATTACAGCGAGCGATTCGTCGATTAGGCAGTGACGAGGCTCAGTCGGGATTTGCCGTAATCTATTTGGATGTCGACAACTTCAAGCTGATTAATGACAGTTTGGGGCACAGCTTCGGTGACGAATTGTTGATGGCGGTGGCTCATCGAATTGAACGCTGCATTCGGTCCAGCGAATCGCTCGTGGCACGTCTGGGCGGCGACGAGTTCGCGATTCTCATCGAATCGCTGCCCAATACGGCCGCCGTCGAGGCCATCGCCGTTCGTATCATCGAGGCGATCTCTCGTCCGTTTGCCTTCCACGGTCGTGAAGTATTTACTTCGACAAGTATCGGGATCGCCGTCTGTTCAGATGCGAGTTCAAACGCGGAAGACGTTTTGCGCGAGGCCGACACCGCGATGTACCAGGCCAAATCGCTGGGCAAGAACGCATACGAAGTATTCGACCCCGACATGAAGGAGCAGGTCACGCGGCGACTCGAAATGGAGCATGATCTCCGCCGTGCACTCGAACGGAACGAACTACGACTCTACTACCAACCGATCGTGCGTTTGCAAGGCAATCGTATCGATGCCTTTGAAGCGCTCGTACGGTGGGAGCATCCGCAGCACGGCATGATCTCTCCCGAACAATTCATTCCACTTGCCGAGGAAACCGGCCTCATTGTCCCTTTAGGGTCGTGGGTGTTGCACGAAGCATGTCGGCAATTAGCCGAGTGGCAGCAGCGTGGCTGGCACGATTTGCGAGTCAGCGTCAATGTCTCCAGCAAACAACTTACCAATCGCGATTTCATCGATGAAGTCGCACACGCCTTACATACTTTCCAGGTCCCGGCCGCGACCCTGAAGTTGGAGATCACGGAAAGTGCGATCATGGAGAATCCAGAAACCGGCGTGGAGATCCTCCGCGAACTGCGAGAACTCGGCGTTCGGATCGGCATCGATGACTTTGGCACTGGATACTCGTCGCTTGCGTCATTACATCGCTTGCCCCTCGATGTGCTGAAAGTCGATCGATCGTTCGTTAGTAAGATGGTCGATTCACAAGAAAATACCGCGATTGTTCGTACCATCATGGCGTTGGCGGAGAGCCTGAATCTCTCCGTAATTGCTGAAGGCATCGAGACGCCTGAGCAGCACGGAACACTCGGAGCGATGGGCTGTGAGTACGGGCAAGGTTATCTGTTCGCGCGACCTCTCCCCAGTGACGAAGTGGATCTGCTGTTGGACATCGTGCAGCCAGCGTAGGAATGCAGAGTCGCAAGGTGGCAAACACCATTGTCGCGATTGAGTTGGTTGATGCTTGCCTGCGATACCAACCAGATGCTGCTCGATCGTGTTGAAGGTGCGTGCGATACTCCGCGTTTTGACGCCTCCAAGTGTGCTTTCGCTGAGCACTAAGCGATGATGTCATGGATCACGTGGCCACCGACGTCGGTGAGACTCTCCTGGCGGCCTTGATGGAAGTAGGTTAGTCGTTCATGGTCGAGCCCCATGAGGTGCAGGATCGTGGCATGAATGTCGTGCAGATGGGCGCGATTGACGACGGCCTCGAAACCGAATTCGTCGGTTTCGCCGTAACGCATGCCACCACGCACGTTACCACCGGCCAACCACATGCTGAATCCATAAGGATTGTGATTGCGACCTGGCTCGCCCTGGCCTTCGCTAAATGGCATTCTGCCAAACTCACCTCCCCAAACCACAAGCGTGGATTCCAGGAGTCCGCGTTGTTGTAGGTCGGTTAGCAGCCCGGCGATTGGCAGATCGACTTCTGCTGCATGTTGTCCGTGATTCGTTTCGATGCTTTGATGTGCGTCCCATGTTTCCTCGAGATGTCCACCACCGGAATAGAGCTGCACGAAACGAACGCCCCGCTCAATGAGCCGCCGCGCGATCAAACAGTTCCTGCCGAACTCATCTGTTGGGTGACGTCCGACTCCATAGAGATCAAGTGTCGCTTGGGTTTCCTGCGTCAGGTCAACTGCTTCGGGCGCTTCCGATTGCATGCGAAATGCCAACTCGTACGAGCGGATTCGTGCTGCCAATTCCTCGTCTCCGGGACGCTGCGCCAGATGCGCGTGATTCATTTCTGCAAGTAGATCCAGCTGATTGCGCTGTGCGACGTCATCAATTTCGGCGGGGCCGCGCAGATTCAAAATCGGATTGCCGACTGGCCGGAACAGCGTGCCCTGGTAGGCGGAACTCATGAAGCCGCTCGACCAGTTGGGTTGTCCACTGATCGGGCCACCGCGTTTATCGAGTATTACCACGTAGCCCGGCAGGTTTTCGTTCGCCGAACCCAGGCCATAGTTGGCCCAACTACCGAGCGATGGTCGACCGATAAATGTTTTGCCAGTGTTCATTGCGACCAGCGCCGAACCGTGCGCATGGCTGTCGGTATGACACGAATTGATGATGGCCAGCTTGTCCGCATGACGTCGAACATGTGGAAAGAAATCGGAGATTAGCAGTCCACTTTCCCCGCCGGGGCGAAACGGACGAAACGACGGCGTCAGATAGCCGATTTTGCGTCCGCCTGAGTTGATGAATTTCTTATCCTCAGGTAGCGGTTGGCCAGCGAGCTTCTCCAAAAGCGGTTTGTAATCGAACGTGTCGACTTGGCTTGGTGCTCCATTCATCATCAGAAAGATGACTTGTTGAGCCTTCATCGGAAAGTGCTGCCGCTGCTCGACCGGTTCGACTCCATGATCACGCGCCGCTTCCGCACCGGAGACCGTTGTCGCTAAGGGGTGATCGGGCCCGAGCAATCCCGCCAATGCGGTACCGACGAATCCACCGCCCATCTGCCAGACCCATTCACGGCGGGTCAGGTCACAGGGGAATCGTCTGCGATAATTGGGCTGATGCATGGGGGACTTCCTGGTCTAAGCCTCGAAAGGTTCGATGCGCGGTACGGCTAACGCCTAGTCGATGTACAGAAATTCATTACTGTTCATCAGGACTTGGCAGAGTGTCTTTATCGCGAGCGACTTACATGTGTCATGTGATGTTCTCGTCGACGCAGCGGACTCTGCCTCCGCCGCGCCTGCCTTAGCGAAATGTGCCGCTTGCCGCGCTAGGTATTCGCTGGCCACCGTTAATTCGTTCGGATTCGCGTCGCGACGCAATACTGTTCGATAGACTTGCTGTACCGTCTGCGAGTTAGAAGCTTCGCTCGCAGGGAATTGAGCGGCTAGCCGTGCGCATTGTTCATGGATTAGCGGACTGTTGAGTAGTGCCAAAGCTTGTGGTGCGACGGTTGTGACATCACGTTGTCCGCAGGGACTCGTGGTCTCGACAAAATCGAACGTCGTCATCCAAGGAAAGAGCAGGCTACGCTGACTAAAGAGATACAGACTGCGACGGCGCTGCTCTGCTTTCGTCGAAGGTTGCCAAGCATCGCCCTTACGCGATAGCCCTTCCACCGCCTCCGCGCTCAGTTCTGGACGAAAACCGGGGCCTCCCATGCGCAAATCGAGTTCACCGCTGGCCTGCAGGATCGCATCTCGCAAACCCTCCGCATCTAACCGGCGGCGGTTGGTGTGCCAATAAAGCTGATTTGAAGCGTCACGTTGCAGATAGTCCGCTTGATCGGGATGCTCGCATGATTGACCCCAGGTCGCGGAACTTAAGATCAACCGATGGATCGACTTGAGTTGCCAGTCGTGTGCAATTAATTCGGCTGCCAGGTAGTCCAACAGTTCGGGATGCGTCGGTTGGTCACCGCGGAAGCCGAAGTTGTTCACCGAACGTACCAAGCCCGTGCCAAAGTAGAATTGCCAGATTCGGTTCACAATGACCCGTGCCGTCAGCGGATTTCGCTCATCGACGATCCAATCTGCCAACTGCTTGCGCGCTGCCTGCCCAGCGACATTGTTGGGGGGCAAGTCGACCGCGGACAAGGAGGCAAACTGGACGGAGACGCCTCGGCGATGCGGATCGCCCTTGACTAATATGTGGAGTGGCTCGACATCGGGGCGCGTGTCGGTCCAGCCCAACACCTGCTCGTAGCCAAGTTCCTTGGTGTCTGGTCCGCCTAACAACTCGCGGCCTCGTGCTGCGATCGGGCCCGGCCAGAAAGCGGCCGCCATCTGGTAGTAGTCGGCCTGTGGAATCGGGTCGTACTTGTGATCATGGCAGCGCGCACATTTCACGGTCAGCGCCAAGAAGGCCGTTGATGTGACGTGCACGAGATCCTCAAGTCGCTCGTATTGGTATTCCTCGGGATCATTCGGTTCGTCGTTCCAAGTTCCCAGACGCAAGAAGCCAGTGCCGATCACTGCTTCTTCTTTGGTCGCCTCAAGTTGATCGCCGGCAAGTTGCTCTCGCGTAAATATGTCGTACGGCTTATCGGAATTCATCGCGTCCACGACCCAATCGCGATAACGCCACGCGAACGGTTTCTCCTGATCGCGTTCATAACCCGATGTGTCAGCGTACCGGACGAGGTCCAGCCAATGCCTGGCGAAACGTTCACCGAATTGGGGCGTCGCGAGTAAGCGGTCGATCTCGTCGTGCCGCGCAGCGTCGCTTGAGTCGTGGGAGAATCGCTCGTAGTCAGCCCAGGTCGGCGCGAGTCCCGTTGTGACGTACGTAAGTCGCCGCAACCAGTCACGCGGATCGGCCGGACCCGCTGGAACCATCTTGCGATCGTGCAGTTTGGCAGCAATGAATGCATCGATCGGATTGCTGATCGCGGTCGACGACGTGAAAACAGGAAGTCTTGGCCGTTCAATCGGCTGCAATGACCACCAATCCCGACCGCCTCGCACGTCAGTTGTATGCTCGTAAAGTTCCAGCACTCGCTGCGCCGGCCACTGGGCGCCGGCATTGATCCACTCTGCGATCGCGGCTACTTCCTGCGGCGCAAGCGGCTGTGGTTGGTTCTGTCGCGGCGGCGGCATTTCGCCGGCGGAGATTCTTTGGAACAACAGGCTGGCTTCTGCGTTCCCTGCTTGGAGTGCCTCGCCCGAATCGCCGCCGGTCTGCAGCCCGACGACGCGACTCAGGTCGAGTCCACCGGAGGCATCACGAGTGTTGTGGCACTCCAGACAACGCGTCACGAAAATCTCCGCGACGGTCGCGAACGATTCCGCTTCAGGCGGTGCTGCTGCGACGTCTGTCGCCAACAACGAAACGCTGGCGATCGCCAGGTAGAGCATTCGCCAGGTGAATGTTGACACGGTCGGTGCGTGCCGTCGACGCAATCGCATGGGCAGGGTCCTCGGCAGGAGTCACGAGTCGCGGTCGATTCCGCGTTGCTCGGATGCGGCGATTATATGCGGCCCATCCACGGGTCGAAACAAAAAAAGCGACGCGCAAATCTGCACGTCGCTTGAAGTTGTTCCGTCTGTCGTGGCCGTCCGCGCCGGACGAACACCTCATCTTGCCGCTTACTTGCGACGTCGACCGACCCACAAACTGGCGCCGCCCATGATCAACAGCAACAGGCTGTTCGGTTCCGGCACGGCGGAGACCGCCGCGACTGCGCCAAACGAACCCGTATCCTGCAACGCATAAATCAAGTCGTCGCTGGTGAACTCCAGATCGCCCGTCCAGTCGCCCGTTGCCCACACGGAATTGCCGGCAATGCCGTCTTCGTATTCACCAGCTTGGAAAACTTGAATCAGATCTTCTGAGTCGATCACGAGATCCAAGTTAGCGTCACCGAAGTGAGTTCCCTGCAGATCCTTTACCCAATACTCGCGATCGCCGTCATTGACCTGTCCGTCACCATTCAAATCGTACTTGGAATTTGTCGATCCCGAAAACACGGCCAAAGTTAGTTCGTCAATGCCAACCAAATCGGCCATCTCGTAAGTGAAAAATGCACCGCCGGGCAGGTATGAGCTGTTTGGATAGTAGTCCTCGTCACGACCCAGGTCGAAGTTGTTCGCCCACAGAGCGAAATCGAAAGCGCCGCCGACGTCACCCAACGCAGAACGGGGAACGCTAATCGCAATGTCGTTCGGCTCCGTGTCGAACTTGATGCTGTCAACATACTCCCACAGCCAACCCGTTTGAGTTGTGGCGGCAAAGCGGAAGATCGCGCTACCTTGGATCAAATAGTCGACGCCCATCGCCAAGTGACCGCTACCGGTACCAATGAAACCCGTGCGGTGACTCTGATCCACGTCGATCATCACATTGTGACGGAATCCATAGTTAGCCGTCTCGCTCATCAAAAAACGCATGTAAAGTTCGTCGTTATCGTTGGCAACTTGCACCGACGTGTAGTTATTCGGGGCTGCACGATCCGATCCGTCCGCCGCGTAGGTCGGCAGATCACTCCAACCGCCCCGCGTCGGCGAACCACTCGCCACCGTGATCGTACCGGCAAC